>JABSOG010000400.1 GCA_013216025.1 Algicola sp.
CCTCATCGTATTCAACGACCGTTCTGACTGACATTTGCGGTATCACATTCACTTTGGGCGGCGTTAAGCGGTGTAACCCTTTGGCGTAAAACCCCGCCCAAAGAGCTTTGTCTGCGTCAAGCAACAGCGAGAAAATTCTCGATTGGACTTTTTGTTGTCGAGCAGATTGCTCATCAAAAGTCATTATTTGCATTTGCTCACCGATAAAACGTACCACACCCAATGTTGTGGCCATCCACAACGCGCCGCTGCTATCAGACAGTATTTTTTCGACGTTGGCACCAGCCAAAGGCAGATATTGTTTTGGACGGCTTATTTTGCCGTTACTCAGACTGAAAATGCCGTGTTCACGAATGCTAAAAAGCCAGTGGTTTTCGCCGAGTTGGAATAGCGTAAGGACGTTGGCTTGCGGTAAATCATCCCACTGGGTTTGCTGGTCGCCATCGACATGATAAAGCTGACCCAGGTTAGTGCCATACAAAAATTCGGTTTCGGATATAACCATCAGTGCAGTGATGTGCAAATTGTTGTGTTTAAATCGGTGCACGATGGGGTTGGGTCCAAAGCGTACAATGCCTTTTGCACAGGCGTACCACAGTTGGCCTTGTTTATCGACGGTGATCTTGTCGATTCGGTCGCACAAAAGGCCGTTTTGTTGGTTGAAGTGTTCGAGTTTTGGGCCTGAGATACGGCCAAGACCCTTGTTGACCGGTATAAAGTAAATGTCGTCGTTGGGCATAACCACCACGGCAGAAATGTGGCCCCTGTGGAAGTTGTTTTGCTGATCAGTAAATACCGGCAAAAAATCGACCCCGTCAAACTTTATCAGACCAGCAAAAGTAGCCAGCCAAATCGTCTGCTTGGTATCTTGAGCCAAACCGAAAATGGCCGGAAACGGTTCATTTGACAGCTGTGTCCATTGTTGATGAACGTGGTTTTTTAAATCAAGTGGCTGCGCAAGAACCGGCACGCTAAGCAGTAACAACCATAATCCGGTGGTTATCAGACGGCTCCAGCTCGATACTTCAAACAAAAATGGCTCTCGTGAGTGTTTTGCTGGGCTGGTGGTGACAGGCAATATCAATATTCATCGTATTGTCCTTCTACAGCCTGAATTTTGTTTTGCAAGGCAAGACGGTGATAGCTTTTGACTATGATTCGAAGTTGTTTGTCACTCAGGTTTTTTTTGCTAAAAGCGTAATAGACCGGGCTGCGATTGATGACGATTGGGTGCGCTTGTAAAATGGCATAATCTGGGTTTTTATCAAACTCGTGTTTTAAATAGGCTTTTTCAGCAAAAAATCCGAGTGCACGACCTTTGCGGATCATATCGATGTTGACGACATTGTCAGTCAGGTAAATCAGCCTTTTCTTCAATAGAGGGTTTTCGCCAAGCAGTTGTTCAAATCGATGACCGATAAACGTGCCTCGTTGGCGCATCAAATTGACTTGCAGGGTTTTCATTTGTTCCCAGCTGCTGATCAAGGGAAACGCATCTTTTTTACTGACTAATTGCAGGGTTTCCATTCTTTGTGGACCGACAAAGTGCATATAGGGAGCCCTTTGTGGTGTTTTGGTGACATTGAGCATCATGTCGATTTTACCCAGTTTCAATAGCTCTATGCCCCTTCCCCAAGGTAATTCGACAAAAGTGTAGCGGCAATTGCTTTCATCCAGTAGCACCTTGGTATAATCGATATCAATGCCAGACCAATGCCCGTGTTGATCTTTCATCGCAAACGGTGGAAACGCAAATGTGCGTACACTTAAGTCACAGGCATAGGCGCAAGACATCAGCAGGCAACTGACTAAGTTGAGGACGCAGAAAAACGAAACGGATGTCGTAAAAGAATGCATTTATATGTACAATAATTGACCAGACCAATTTTGATTCTGGTCGTCAGTGGTGTCATTGTCAACGATTTTATTTCTTTGTACACAAAACATATAAAATAGAAAATCCCGGGCAAGGCCGGGATTTTAAGAGTGGCAAGTAACTGACAAATTAGTTAATCGTCAACGGCTCTAAAGAGATTTTAGCATTACCGCTGGCACCATAATGGTTGGTGTAGGTGCTGCCTTTGAGGATGGTGTAGAAAACATCAACATAGTCATCATCGTTGATGAACCAGTCATCCGGCATAGCTGAAATCAATTCGCCAGTGATGCGACCAAGAACGGCAAGACCTTGTGTTGTTGGATCTGGAATGGCCGCCATGATGGCACCGGCTGTGTTGGTCAGCGCAATGGCCAAATCTTTGTAGTTGGTGTTGTCGTCGTGTTCCATCAAAATCATGTCGGCGGCGTTCCAGCGGTAACGCTCCCAGAAGATAACGATTTGGTTTGGTGAATAGGTGGTGTCTTCGTCATCAAGGTAAGGCATGTCAACAACATCAAGTATCGGTTTTTCGCGAGAGGCATCGACACCGTTAACTACAGCATAAATCTCAGCATTACCGGCAATCCACGGCTCTTCATCATTTTTCAGCGAGATTTTTTTCAAAACCGAAGTTTCTAGTACCGCTGATGTCTCACCCTTGTCGGCAATAATGGCTGACGGTACGTTCCCTGAAAAGCCCTCAAATACCGCTTTCATTTGGGCGATACCCGCTTTTAAGTCTGTTCTGGCATTGATGTCTACAACCAGCACCGGACGGTTTGGCATCTCATGCACGTCTAACAGGTGGGTGTTGCCATTGCTGTCAAACGCTTCAATATATTGCCATTGGTCTTCGTCACCAGCCGGTTCGAAAGCAAACAATGGGGTCATGCCGTTTTGCAAGGTGCTCAACATGCTTTTGTCAGCCAAACGCAATTCTACTAGGTTGGTGATATTGGCATCAAAACCTTTGGCGTTAATTACAGCCTGTTCGAAGGATTTGAATTCGCTTAAATCAAGTTGCCCAGAATTTCCCAGTGTTTGTAATGACAGCGATTGTTGCTCACGATTGATACCTGCCAGCATGGGCTTCAATTGCTGATATTGTTGGGCAATATTCAAAGCGACCGTTCTTTTTTGTTGAGCGAAATCCATTTTAAACGGTGCCTGTTGCCGGGCTTCATCATTTGGCGTTAATGGTTGATGTGCATCTGTCATTTGAGTGTTTGCAGTGGCGTTTAAAGAAAAAGCGCTAAGTACAATGCCTCCGAATAAAGAGCTACTCAATAGTGCGATAGATTTTTTGGTTGTGATCATTTCTCTTGGACCTTTATTGTTTTAGTTAAAAGTTGTTGTTAATTATTATGTTGTTTAAGTCTCTGCTAAACAGTGACCTGACTGCTGCCCTGTTCGAAAATTAGCCTAAATGACCAAAAAACAAAAGTAAACCACTTTAGAGTAAATACTTTAATGTCACGTTAACAAGCTGTTAGCGGCATGTTTGATGGTGTTGGTGTTATTTGACGAAATCGCTGACTTGCAGGTGACAGCAGCCATTTGGACTGAAAATGATAGGTGACAGTCATACGAAACCGTGTTGCTTGAGGTTTTCTGAGCGATGAGCAATCAAGGTGACAGATAACTACAGTGCTGATGGGACTCAATGTAACGTTTAATTTTGGGCGTAAAACCAAGCTGTTTTGGGGTGATAATTTTTGTCGATGACCCTTTTTCATTGCCCGCTCTATTGCGCAAGTTCAAAGGTACAACTACCCTTCTTATTACCTTAAACCGACCAGTTTAAATAATATGACAAACAGCACTGAACATTTTGACACTTTTTTGGCCATTTCGGCCTGGCTGACCGGGTATGAACCCGTTGAGCTGCAAGGCACCGGTATGGTGCAAACTTATTATTCTACCCTTCGTGAGAACATTACCGCCATCGACCTTGATGCTTTTTTTGCCGAATCTGATTTTATTTTGGCGAAGGCGCAAACCGATGTCGACGCAGCCAAAGTACGCACCGCCAGCCATTTGATGCAAAACTCCAGCTTTAATAGCCTCGGTAAACAAATCATTTTGATGTGGTATATCGGCCAGTGGTTTGCTGATCCCAGTGGCGACCCAAACAACTCAGTGCAAATCAATGCTCAATCTTATGTTGAAGCGTTGATGTGGCCTACGGCAGACACCCATCCACCGGGAGCCAAAGAGCCCGGATTTGGCTCGTGGGCCGTCAAGCCAGTATCTGTCGATACCTTCAACGTAACACTTTAATTTGCCTATTTATGAAAACGGAATAACAAAAATGACTGAAAAACAATATGACGTGGTCGTTGTCGGCTCGGGCATTGCCGGGGCGGTTTTGGCCAAGGTGTTAACCCAAGCGGGCAAAGAAGTGTTGATGCTCGAAGCCGGATTAACGGCGGGCATGGCACTCAAACCTGAAGAAGACTATGAAAACTACCAATCTTACTTGCAACGGTTTTACGAGACCACCATCAAGGCCACCAATACCCCTTATCCCGAGATAAAAGATGCGCCATCAATCAGCGTTTTAGAAATTCAGCCGCAAACCCCTTACGAAACTGGCTATATGGTGCAACTGGGTCCGCTACCTTTTGGCAGTGACTGTTTACGCGCGCCGGGCGGTACTACTTTGCACTGGTTGGGTAATGTACCGCGCATGTTACCCAATGATTTTCAAATGAAAACCCTTTACGACCAAGGTGTTGACTGGCCCATTTGTTATGACGATTTGATGCGTTATTACGAAATGGCCGAAAACGAAATTGGGGTGGCAGGAGACGTAGATTCTCAGCAAGGCCCGGATATGAGCCGCAGCAATTATGGTCCTGATTATGTTTTTCCGATGGACAAAATACCGCAAAGTTATCAAGACCAAGTCTGGATAAAAAGCACCAATGGGCTTGACGTGTCACTTTATGGGAAAACTTACACGGTTAATTGCATCAGTATGCCTCAAGGTCGAAATTCCACGCCAAACAATGATTATCGCTATGCAGACACAGTTTGGGACCCAGCCAGTCAATCACTTAATTTGATCACCACAGATAAAAACTATGAAGTGGTTGGCGCTACCTGGAATAGTTATACCGGCGAACGGTGTGAAGGCAACGCCAGCTGCGTACCTATTTGCCCAGTTCAAGCCAAATACAATGCGCTTAAAACCCTGAAAAAAGCGGATGAAAGCAAACTAGATATTATCACTAAGGCGGTGGCGTCTCGCGTATTGATTGAGCCCGGTGGTACCGATGTCGCGGGTATCATGTACAAGGCTTATACCGACCCTGATTCAATTGAATATACCCCTCATATTGCCAAAGGCAAAATTTATGTGTTGGCGTGTAGCGCGATAGAAAATGCCAAATTATTGTTGGCGTCTAATGTGGCTAACTCTAGCGATCAGGTGGGCCGAAACCTGATGGATCACTTGGTTCTGTTGACTTGGGGCCTGCTACCCGAAAAAGGTTACCCTTACCGTGGGCCGGGTTGTACAACCTATATTCCGACCTTTCGTGATGGCGAGTTTCGTAAAGACTTTGCGGCGTGGATATCGCCTATCGATAACTGGGGTTGGTCGTGGCCAACCTTTGCACCGGGATCAGATGTGACCAACGCGGTGATTAACAATGCGATGTTTGGCAAAGACCTACGCAGTCACCTCAATGCCGATGTGCCGCGTCAAACCTTGCTGCACTTTGAGTGTGAGCAGGCGCCTTGTGCTGACAACCGAATAACCATCAGCGAGAAATACAAAGACCACCTCGACAATTATCGCCCGGTCATTGAGTACGATGCATCAGATTACATGCGCAAATCATTCAAAGCGGCCAAACACGTTTCTGACCAAATTTTTGCGGCCAATAACATTGAAGATCACACCATTTATAGTCCGACAGAAGCCGATTATGTCACCTGGGACGGGCAGGGTTATACCTTCCGTGGCGCAGGTCATATCGTGGGGACTCACCGCATGGGCAGTAGTGCCAGTGAGTCGGTGGTGGATAAAAACCAGCGCACATGGGATCACCAAAACCTCTATCTAGTGGGTTGTGGCAACATGCCAACGCTAGGTACATCAAACCCTACACTGACCATGACGGCAATGACCTACCAGGCCGCTGAATCCATTCTTAAGCAATTAGAATCAAACAATTAAAGGTGTGCTCATGAACGCAATTATTCAACAAAGACAAGGCCGTAAACGTCATAAGCGCAAAACGCATGACAAGTGCTACAAAAAATGCGGGACGATAAGCAGTGTCAAAGATTTACGCAGGCACCTGCAAACGGCGATAGAAATTGAACACGCCACCTTGCCGCCGTATTTGACCGCACTGTATTCGATTAAAGAAGGCACCAACGCCTTTTCTTACCAAACCATTCAAAGTGTGGCGATGGAAGAAATGCTGCACATGATTTTGGCGTGCAATATCCTTAATGCCATTGGTGGTCACCCGGCGATCAACAAAAAGCGGTTTGTGCCGAGTTATCCGGGTTATCTGCCTCACAGCAACAATTCTTTTATCGTTGGCCTTGGCAAATTCTCGCCCGAAGCGATTGATACTTTTTTGGAAATCGAGCTGCCCGCACAAGCTGGAGCACCGGCCCAGCCAGATCACTGGGACACCATTGGCCAGTTTTATGAAGCCATTGAGTATGCCTTATGTCATTTTGATTTGGTTACCGAAGGCGGCATATTTACGGGTGATAAGTCGTATCAACTGGATGAAAACGATTATTACGGTGGTGGCGGTAAGTTATTCAAAGTCTACAATTTACCTCGTGCCATAGTCGCTATTCAGGAAATTCTCAGCCAAGGGGAAGGGATGAGTGACAGTATCTTCGACAGCGACGAAATGTTTGGTGAAGAAATTGATATTGCCCACTACTATAAGTTCAACGAAATCAAAGAAGGTCGTCGTTATACCCTCAATGGCACACCCGAAAAACCGCCATGCGGCGAAAAAGTCGATGTCGATTATGATGAGGTGTACAACATGGCGCCCAATCCGTCGATCAAAAACTACCCCGAAGGTTCGCCCCTGTGGCAACAAACCAATGAATTCAACAAAACCTATATGGCCTTGCTCGACAGCATTCATGACGCGGTTAATGGCAATCCAGATGAATTAAAGCGAGCGGTGCCTTTGATGTTCGACATCAAATACAAAGCCATTGCGCTGATGAAAACACCTTACAAGGATGGCATGACAGCTGGGCCTAGTTTTGAGTTTGTGAAGTAATGCCACCCCCGCTCACCTAAAACTCAAGGGATAAGTTGTTTGTCTGTGCTGGCGGTGTTTTGAGCGTCGTCAGTTATCAATTGGTCGAGTTTGGTTTGCAGCTCAAGTGTGGTTTTATGGTCTATGCCAAATGCCT
>JABSOG010000401.1 GCA_013216025.1 Algicola sp.
GCTGGATGTTATCATAGGTGTAAACGGTCTCACCAGTTCGGGCATCGATGAACAATACCGGACGTGATGGTGTGCCGCCGTTTTCGCTTGGCACTACATAAGAAATACGGTGAACCAATTTTGGCTGTCCGTTTACCATGAAGATAAACTTTTCATTGGTTTGGTTGTAAACACCGGCCAAAGCGGCTTTAGAAGCATTTTCGCCCAAAACTCTGTCATTGGCCAAAGCCGCAGTCATGGCTTTAGTGGCCGAAATGCGTTCTTTCATCAAGAAAGGTGTGTTATCAAGGTCAAGGATTTTGCCTTGAACATCAGTCAACAGGCCCATTGCAGTTTGAGTGGCTGCAACGCTGTAACCAAAGACAGGAATGCCTTTATATTGCTGTTGAAAACGAATTTTTGTTACGCCATTACCGACAGCGATGGTTTTAACCGCTTTCATTTGAGTGTTGCCTTGCAAACCCAACACCTGGTTAACGTTCTCAGAGCTGTACCCTTGAGTCATTTGTGATGCATCAATGATGTTGGCTGCATTGGCTGACAAAGTTAAAGCACAGGTTACTGCTGCACAAATTTTCGAAATATTCTGAAGTTTCATTTTTATTCTCTTTATGTAAGTTAGATTTTAATGTTGTGATTTTTATTATCGTCTCTATTCGCCGCCCATGTAATTTGATCGGGCAGCGGTAAAATCCGTCTTACGTTTTTACTGTGGCAACGCCTTCGATGTGTTGCAATGTTCTATCAAGTTCCTTTCGAGATAGACAATAACAAGGTGAAGGTGAAATTTAGGTGAAGTTTTGCAGGTTAACGTAATTAAAGTAAAATTAAAGTTAACGGCTGGTGGTTTTAAGGTGTCTATCGAGGATGGGGCAGAAGCAGATTTTATAAAACCCTGTACCAGCACGTCCTTGGAGGTTGTCGCAAAAGCCCCGTACGGAGGTATTTTGTAGGCGGGTGATTCATCCCCGCATCTTTTCTGTCCAGTTAATGAACAAATCTATGTTACAACCACCAAAAAGCGGGGATGCAGGTTTTATGCTCCAGGCAAAACCTAAGTACCTACATCCATGTAGGCAAATCACCCGCCTACGAAAAAATACGCCGGTGCAACACTAGTTCCGCTGGGCCGGTATTTTGAGTGTTAATTAATTAGAAGAATACTGAACATCATCAATATAGAGGTAAACATTATATGAAGTCTGGGCGCGGAAGAACCAGATAGCATCAATGCTTACTTGCGATGCACTCAAGGCCCCGTTACCCAGATACCATGGGTTCCAGTCTGAGCTGTCATCCAGTGTCCATTCCAAGAAGGTCCATTGATTGGCCGGGATGGATTTTGTTGTTGAACGCTCTGTGCCGTCACTGTCATCCATACCTATCGCTGCGGTCAAACCTGAGCCGCCGCTGTATACCCAAAAGCCTACTTTGCCGTTGTTAACCGTTAGTTTGGTATTGCTTGAACTGCTGCCGCTGTTTGACAAAAAGCGAACCGCCCAACTGCTCGAACTGCTTGAGTTGTCGACTAATTTGATTTGTTCTGAGTAGCTGCCGTTGTAATCAATGGCAGATGTACGCGCGGCAGTTGAGCTTGACGAGATGCCCGTAGTGCTGCCTGAATAGGTCGGATACAAATCAAAGCTGCCTTCGCCTGATTCAAAATCATCCAAAATGGTCACTGTTGGTGTGCCGCCACCTGAGCCATTTAGCAAAGTGTGATAACCAGCCCAGTCCCAGTAAATGCCCGGATCGGTGTGCGACTGGCTAGGGTAGTGCTGGTGACCTTTTACTGTGTAAGCCGAAGATAATTCTACAGTCGTGCTGTGACCTGAGCCGTTGTAAGCCGAATTACAATCAATACCGTGCTGGTTACACATGTAACTGGTCAAATCTGCTGACGAGTTATACATGGCCCCGGTGTACCACGATGAACTGCTGACGTAACCTTCGTGCTCAATGCCGATTGAGTAGGGGTTGGCGCTTCTGGCGTGCCACGCTTTGTCGGTGTCGCGCACCATTTGGGTGACTTGACCATCGGAGCTACGAATGACGTAGTGAGCTGATGCACCTGCCGCAGGGTTGGCGAGCCACGAAATCGCACCGGCGTATGAACCTTGCGTAGTGTGGATTGCTACGTGGCTGATGGCCGAACCCGAGCGAGAACTGTAGTTCGGGCTGGCTGTCCAAAGGGCGCCGGGGTAGTCAACCGCCACCAGATTCTGTTGGTTGGATGGTTTGACTTTGTCGGCGGCTTTTTGGTCGCTGTTGATGAATTGCTCGCCTTTAAGGCTGATGCTGTCGGTCTTTGGGTCGATGAGCAAACCCGGTGCCCGCAGCATTTTCAGCTCTTTGGCTTTAAAGACTTTGCCCCAGTTGACGTTTTGCGCTTTGATCATTATGCCATTGGCATCGCTGCCCTTGGCCTGAATTGAAAACAGGTCATACAGATAACTGTTGATGGCATATTTGCTGATCTCGCTGCCGTCATTAGGCAAACCAGACATTGTCGCCAATACCTGCTTGCTCGCTTCTAGTGATTTGCCTGCCACTTCCATATTCAGTAATTGTGCTTCAAGGTAAGCAGCTGTGGCCATAATATAAGTTTCGACGTGCTCAACCATGGCTGTTTTATCAACGTTGGCGTGAGCGGCAACCAAGTCGAGGGTATTGGTAAATCCGGCTTCGTTGGCACCAAAAAGGCCGAATAAACCGATGGCTTGCGGCATTTTGTGGTGGCTTGGTTCATCGCCAACCGGCACTCTATGTTCCCAGCGACTGGCAACATAGGCCAAACTTTCCAACATGCCTTTAGGCAATGCCGGATAAGTTTGATAAGCCTGATTGAAGATGGTGACAAATTCGGCGCGTTGTTCAGCCAGCTGTTGTTGCTGTCTGGCAACCAGCTGTTTGGTTGAAATTTGTGGTTTATGAGCAACCGTGGGTTGCTCGATTAAAAGCGTTTGTGCTGCACTGTTGATGGCAAAGAGGCCTGTGAGCGCGGCGGCAATCAAGGTGATTTTATGTTTTTTCATTGTTTTGACATTCTCTTGTTATTTTTGATAGATATTATTGTTTGTTGTAACGACAAAAGTTGACTCTTTGGTCAACAATTCTCTGTTCATACCTTAACCGATAATTTCATTAAAAGCCCGTTTAGAAACACTGTGTCCTTGTGCTGCACGGTTCACTGACGTCCTTTTCGAGAAACATATTAGCGAGGTGAAGGTGAATTTTAGGTGAAGTTTAGAAAATTAAAGTATCCTCAACCCCACATATCTCGCTGCTTCCCAAGTCTCCAGTACCCAAGCTTGCTTAGTCGCTGCTATGTTGTTATAAATACCCACGCGTAACCATCACCCCTGCGTTGTTGTCTTAAAGAGTCTAAGCCTATGGAAAATAATAAAAATTTGAGCATCAACGTGATTATAAATTGCCAGGACGCTGTCATAGAACGAGATGAACAGTGTTTTAAACTTGATCCCTTGCAGCTGCGATTGGTTGAGTTTTTTCTGACACACCCTGACCAGATCATTTCCCGCCAAACCTTGGCTGAACAAGTTTGGCATAGTACGTTTACCTCCGACGATGCGATAAATAGAACTATTTCTATACTGAGAAAGGCGCTGGCGACTCAACGTGACCTGTTTATTGCCACTATACCTAAAGTGGGTTATCGCTTCAGCGTTGCTGAACATGTGTCGTTGAAAGTTCACAGTAGAGCAGTTTTTGAGGTTGACCAATCCTTCACCGAATCGGCTGTTGAAGCACAAGATATCGTTTTGAATGAAACCAGTGACAAGGGATCAAACAAATCATCCACTGTCAGACTTTGGTCTTTGCTGGGCGCCAACGGGTGGCTGATTGCTGGGGCTGTTGTTATTACGATTGTTATTACCTTGGCCACAGGATATTGGTCTTCAATGTCATCAGACAAATTACTAAATGGTCAAAGTGGTGATCAGCGCGGTGCTCAGAGAAAACCGGTAAAACAAAACACGCCGGTTACGCTGGCGGTTGCCAATATTGAATTGGCACCAACAGACCAACTGCCATCGACCTTTACCGAAGTATTGCGTGAACAGATCCTCAAAGAATTGTTTTTGGTTGAAGGTTTTGGCACTGTCAACACCAGCCCCGAACAATATAAGAGGGGGGCTGTCGGCAATGACACTCAAGCGACCGTTTTGCTTAATGGCAAGTTGCTGATATTGGGTGAGACGGTAAAGTTAACGCTCCAACTGGTCGATATTGATAGTGGCAACCGGCTATTTTCTACCGTAATTGACGCCAGTATGAAAGACAAACAGACATTACTTTCCTACTTGGGCGAGCAAGTGGTCGCTGCTGTCAGGTTATCGTTGTTACACCGGTCGTCGTTCAAGCGATATGCCCCGGCCTTGAAGCGATTGAGCCATGTCGAGGTTGAGCAATTGATTTTGGCGAGCAATCATGTCATGAGGAAGCGGCCAAAAGGACTGGAAAAAGCATTGGATATCCTTGAGAGGATAAATAAAAATAAACCCGATACACCCCAAGTGTTGGGTTTATTGGCCTCAACGCATATTGCGGCCAGTAATCGTATAAGTGGGCAGTACATATCGTCAAAACACCAAGTGCTGTCCTTTGCGCAACAGGCATTAGCGCTTCAGCCGAGCAATTTAGACGCACTTTTGGCGTTGAGTCATTACTACATCACCATCGCGCATTTAAAACACAAAGCCAGTCATGTTATCAGTGCAATGCTGAGTTATCATCCCGATGAACCCAGAGCATGGCGGTTTCGCCTCTATTCGATGGTGACTGGGGCTCGCCCCTGTAGTGAGATACGGCAATTTGTCGATAGCATTCCCCCGGGTTTGTTTACCTACTTCAGGCTTAAGGTGATCCGTCAAATACTCGATACCTGTGAGACTACACAGCCAAGTGTGCAGGCAGAGCAACTCTGGCAGCAAAGGAAAATGGGCAAAAATGGCAAAACACACAAGGCAATGCATCGCAGTATGTATCTTTTTAAGCGAGCGAATGATATTACGCTCCAAGTACAACAAAGCCGATTGAACCTTCGCCCGAGTCCAATATTGGTCGTACAGATGTATCAAACCAAGTTGGCTATGGGCGACATTGCCGGTGCACATATCATTTGGGAGGATATAAAGCGTTCAGCAACCGACTACTGGTTAAGGTCAGCCAACCTAGTCGCGAAAGTTTACAATCAAAGTGCGTTGCAAGCAAAGACGCCGGTAGCGGTGCAAGACTACAGTCTGCTAGACAAAGGCACAAACCTATATGTGGTCGCTAATCTGGTGAAAAATGCCGAGCAGCCGCAGTTGCTTGAATATCTTGAGCATCGGCCTGAGTTTGAGGCTGAACTGTATAATCGTGAAGAAACGATTGCGCTAATGATGGCACAGCGTGCCGTGGGCAGGCTTGAAGCCAGCAGACAGACGGCTCGCAGATTATCTAAGCAACTGACCCGCTATCGAAATAACTCACCCCAGTCCTATTTTTTCTGGAATTTGGGCAAAGTTCATTTGATTAGCGACTTGTACTGTGGTGCTGATTGTCAACAATCAGCCAAACAACAGCCGAGCCAGCAATTGGCACAAATGTTTGAACCGTCCCATCGCTGGTGGACTGATGATATTGGCATTTTACGCATCGCCCTTGAACCCTGGGCTGACGAACCTCTAGTGAAGGCATACTTCGATAGGATTGAAAAAGACAGACAACGGGTAAAGGCCAGATTGGGGATTTGACGCTTATAGAGCCCTGGTAGGAGTGAGCTCCAGCTCGCGATATTGGTCGAAGACCAATCATATTTAAATTGGCACCGCCAATCATATTTAAATTGGCACCGCCAATTATCACGAGCTGGAGCTCGCTACCCTGTCCGAGTAAAAACAATCTCAATAGACAGCATTTTCTGGTCGTTTCTCAACTGTAAAGCCCATTGCTGCTTATCACAGATTTGCTGCACTATATTTAAACCAAGACCAAAGTTCAAACCAAGGCCAAAACATTCATTTTCACTGTGACCGCGCTGTAACAATTGCTCAATCTGCTGCTCGCACAGCGATTCACAATGATTGCTGATAACCAGAGTGTCGTTTTCAAATTTTAGCAAGACAATGTCTTTTTGATTGTGTTCGATGGCATTGCGCAGCAGGTTGGTCAACACGATAGCGACCAGATTTTTGGGTGCGAGCAAGTGTTGCTGTATCTGCTGGATGAGTTGCAAGGTTATGTTTTTGTCATTGAGCCTTTTGTCATTAAGGTAAGACAGTTGCTGCCAAATTTGCTCGACAAGTGCAGCAAAATCAAAGCGCTCAAGGTCCGGATCACTTATAGGTTGGTGGTTTGATCTGGCCAGCCATAACATCGCTTCAGTTAATTCCACCATCGTTTGATTGGCATCAGCCAAACGGGCAAGCGGCTGGGTGATATTATAATTGCTTTTGTTGAGGCGAATATCTACCAGTTCGAGAGAGCTTTTCACTACCGCAATGGGTGTGCGCAATTCATGACTGACATTTTCGAGAAAGGTTTTTTCTCGCTGGTTTAATGCATTGATACGTTCCACCGATTGGGCAAAAGTGCGCGCCAGCACACCAAATTCATTGGGTTTTGTCAGGAGTTCACTGGGCGGGATGAGGGTATTGTCAGCGGCACTTTTGGCTAATCGCTCCAGTTCATCCAGGGGTTTGATGATCATCCAATACAATCGTTTGGCAAAAACAAACATCACCAGCAAAATGACTACGCCATAGATCCCCACGACTTTCAGCAATTCTCTGACGGGGCCATCTTTGGGGATCCCCGGGAGGGTATTGATCACATAGAGCCAGCGTTTATCGTTTTTGACTTGAGTCGGTACCATCAGAATGCGCTTGCCCGAGCCTCCTGAGGTGTTGTCTCTGACACGCCCGAGGGCCAATTCGCCTGATACCAATGTGTTTTTATCGAATAAAACCCTGAGCTGCCCGGGTAGTGCATCAAACCCAAGGTAAACGCCAAATTTATCTCCCTGGGGCAATACCATTTGCGGGTTGGCTTCAAACCACTGTTTATAACGCTGGCTGTCACGCTTAACAAAGACCTCGTTGGCAAACTCGATACCGGTGAAAAGCCAGGTAAACAGCAATACGGTGTAAACCACAATGATCAAAATGGTTACGGTGATCAGTTGTTTGGTCAGGCTTCGTTTTAAGCTAATCATCAGTTACAAATCATCAGTTAAGAAGCAACAGAGGCTGCCAACACCAATCCTACGCCCCGCACGG
>JABSOG010000402.1 GCA_013216025.1 Algicola sp.
ACCCGAGCCGCCAAAGGCTGGCGGGATGATAATGGTGCCGGTATCATCACCGGTTTTGAGGTAGCTGCGCAACAGTCGGTTTAGCCAATCTGACGAGCGGTGCATAAAGTCAATTCCCGACTCGGCTGTGACATCTGTAAACAGTTGGGTTTGTTTTGGTTTATCGGTTTTGTTGTCACTCTTGTTGTCGCTTAAGCTGGGGCTGGATTTTAAGGCCGCTTTGGTGTCGTTTTTAGCCACCGTTTTGATTTGGCCGTGTTTTTGAACACGAGACTGAATCAATTCAAAGGCTTTTTTAAAGTGACTTAGGGCAATGCGCTTGTCGCCCAGAGCACGACCCACCTGTCCGGTCATTCGCAGCATCAGCACACCAAACTGGGCAATGTTTTCGACCAGTAATTCGGCAGCAAATGGGTCTGGTTCAAGATACGCCTGATAGTTGGGATCTAACACGGCAAACTGCAAGTAACGCCAATGAATGCCACTGTCACGAAAAGCATCCATATCATAGGATTCTATGGTCACCTGTTGCTCGCGAGCCAGCTTGGGGAAAAATATCGCGTCTTCATACTGGTTGATTTGGTGTGGTATAAACGTTTGCGCAAACTGGCTGACATCGGCCTCGGTGATCAGCCTGTGTCCATTTTTCAAGGCGACTTGTTGCGCGCCCGAATAAAAATCGGCGGCAAATGCGATAACGGTTTCGGTGAATAACTGGCGAAATTCAGTGGCGGTTTTGTCGTCGGCAGGCCAGCGGTTTCGGGCAAAATACACTTGCAGGTTACGGACAAATAATTGGTTGCTGATCTGATTGTAGGCAGCATAAGAGCGCACTTTTTGCTCGACAATGGATTTGAGCAAATTAAGTTCAATGGCTTTTTGGGGGGCTGTTTTTGTTACTTTAAGGGTGCTGGCACTGCTGTGGGTTAATGGCTTGCTTGGTTGATTGGCTGGTTGATGGGGAGGTTTTGCTGTCTGGCCCCCCAAGGCTTGCCAAACCGATGACAATTGGTTTTTACCTATCTCAAATTGGTTGTTGAGGCGGGCTTGTTGGTCGGCAATTTTTAAAACAGATAGGGTATATAAATCGAGTGCATCAGTTATATGACTGACCGCTGCGCTGGACAAAGGTAACTTGTCATCGTTCAAGTCTAACAAGCTTTCTTGCTGAACCGCCAACAGGGTTCTGAGCGAATAGGCAATACTGGCGTATTGACGTTTGTCGTCTTTGTGGATTTGCAGGCTATTACCGGTAGCGTATTTGACCTGCCAATGGCCTTTAGCATCCACCTGATAACTGAAAATGTCGTTTATCGCTTTCGTCAGTTGCGCTACCGTCACCGGCTTTTTTGCCTGCTTTTTAGCCAGTTGTGAAGCTCTATTCCATACGGCGACAATCCACTGTTTTTGCAAGTTGTTCTTATGAAAACGGGCAATGTCGCTCAGTGGGGTGCCAAACATAAAATCTTCGAGCCTAGACGCGGTGGCATAACACTTGGGTTCATTGCCCCCTTCAAGTTTTTCAATCTGCGCCAGAATCTGATCGAGGTCGCTGCTGGCATTGGCCCAAAGGGAGGCTGAAAATAAACAGATTAGGGCGCAACTACTGCTCAGTAATAGGGATTTAATTTGTGATTTCATTTGTGCTGCCTGATGCTTGGTTGTTGATCTTGCAACACTTTGGTCAAGACTGCAACAATATCTAGTAGAGCCAAATGTTAGCGGGTTTAATTCCCTGCAGCTTGAAACTGTTCAGCAGCGATAACTTGATATTTTAATCTTTTATCGTGGATTTTTCATTACATTATAACCACGATAAAATGACCTTTTTCGTTTTTATCGCGGATTTTGTGTTTACACAAAACCCGCGATACTTTACTATTATGATAACTTATCGCGGATTTTGTGTTGGTGCCTTATGTTTGTCGGTCGAAAAAAAGAGCTAAAACAACTGTCTGAATATACTGCTAAAAAACAGGCTAAGGTTATTGTGTTAACTGGTCGTCGTCGCGTAGGGAAAAGCAGTCTCATCAAATACTTTGGTGAGAACCAGAAAAAAAACTATTACGAATTAATCGGACAACCGCCAGGCAAAAATAATAGAAAATCTGCTGAACTGGCCAATATTTCTCAACAGATCTCTGATACTTTTAATACCCACCGACCGATGCTAACCGATTGGGAGCACGCCTTAAATGTCATTGGGGAATGTGTAAAAGGTGGCCATTGCATCTTGGTTATTGATGAGATCAACTGGTTTGGTAAAACCGCGATCAACATTAGCGAAAGCTTATTCACCCTGTGGGAAAGAAAATTAAAGATGCTGCCCTCGTTCACCTTGATTCTAACCGGATCTCTGGCTGGGTGGATAGACGATAACTTTTCAAAATCTACAGCATGGTATGGCAGAATCATGTGGCAACCGATACTCCAGCCTTTATCACTTAGTGAAGCGTTGTCATTCATTCCATTAGCAAAAAGAAAAAGAATGACCCCCTGGGAGCAACTCAGTTATTCGATGGTAGCGGGTGGTATTCCCCAGTACTTAGAAGTCATCAATTACTCAAAAACCATCGAAGATAATCTGGTTGATCTGGCTTATTCGAGCAGTGGTTATTTGTTTAATGAGTACGAACAATTGATGAGAGAACTATTTCGGGCGAAGAGAACCAAAATAAACAAGATACTGGCATTACTTGGAGATAAAAATTGTAGCGCAGATGAGATAGCCAGAGGATTGTCACTTAGTAAGGCAAATGGTGATCTTTATGCCGATTTGGCCATGATGGAAAAAAGCTCTTTTATCGATGTTGAAGAACAATGGGATATTACCGACAGCAAACTATCGACCCGCAATAAAAAGTATTATCTATCAGACTCTTATTTAAGGTTTTATCATAAAGCCATTTTGCCGCATAAAAATAAAATAGAGAAATCAGTCGCCACATTACCCAAAAATTTGGAGTCGCTGTTAGGCTATCAATTTGAGTATGTGGTGAGACAAAATATAGATTTAGTCTTTAAAATACTGGGGGTGAATCACCAAGATGTTGAACATTACTCACCCTATTCCCGGCGAGGAATACAAATTGATTTATTGATTCAAACCCGGCGGTTTTTCTATATCGTTGAATTGAAATTCAAAAAGGGTTTGCTTGACGCCAGCGTTGTCAGCAATATGATACAGAAAATGGACCGGTTTAATCTCACTCAAAAAGGTCGAAGCATAAAAACGGCCATCATCCATGTTGGCGGCGTCGAAGATTGTGTTAGTGAAAGTGAATACATTGATGTCTGCGAAAATATCATCGATTATATTTGACCTATACGGGAACTAAAGTGAATAATCAACAGACACTAAAGCTGATCCCAAGGCTCGTTTAAATAAGTGGCACCCGCTTATGTTATTGCGACCAATGGCAGCGGTGTTTGCTAATACTTATAAACGGGATGAGCAAATGAAGGCTTTCCATAACGTAATGGTTGATATTCATTCGATGATTATTTCGTTGGATGCGTTTAGGCTGTTGGTTAATGAGTTGGCGCCTGTGGATGATTAGCAAAAAACACCTGCACTCACAAATGGAGATCGTAAAAAAATGAAAAAAATGCTGCTTTCGTTATTTGCATTACTATCAACCACAGCGCAAGACGCAGGCGGGGAGGGGGCTACAAAGCAAACGTATTTTACTTGGGATGATTTCGCCGTTGGTTATAGCGCAGAGTTAGTCGCTGCAGACGATGTTTATAACACCATGATTAAAAATGGACTCAAAGACAATTTGCTTGCCAAGTTTGATTTTGAATTTATATCCGATAGCAAAGAAAAACTGGCGCAGTTACAGACCTTTGTTGAACAACATTACCCCTATAAAATAACCACAATCAAAAAACGCAGTCGTGGTTTATGGGTGCTAGAAGGCGAGACCGATGAAATACCGGTCACGGCAGCTAACCTGCTTTTTTGGGCGATGGATATGTACAAACGAGGTCATAAATTTGATGCCCGTCTCGATGGATATGGCGCATTAATGGATCCCAAAGACCCGCGCTTCCCAGATTTTTCGAGTGACAAAGAAGACCATTACTTTAACAAGGGTGTAGACAGTTATAACCAAGGTAACCTCAGTGGTGCCATCATCAACTGGAGTAACGTGTTGGTCATCAACCCCAAAGATTCAAATGCCCTTTACTCAAGGGCGATTGTAAAAGATGAGTTGTATGCTTGGAAAGCTGCGCTCAAGGATTACAACAAAGCCATAGAAATTACACCTGATTTTGTCAGTGCGATTATCAACAGGGGCAGCTTAAAAGATGAACATGATGATCATCAAGGTGCGATTGCCGATTACAACACCGTGTTGTCAATCAAAAATGTTGAATTGGACAGCCAGCAACAGGCTTATTTTAACCGGGGCAATGCCAAACTAAACCTTAAAGACAAAACGGGTGCTTGCGAAGATTGGAAAAAAGCACAAGCACTGGGTGCAGATTATGCGACTGAAAGGTTGACTGAGTATTGTCAGTGAAGTGATGCCAAGGTAATAACCTCACGTAGCAACAGATGCTAACGACGTCAAAATCAATAGCACTTCCCAATCCTAAAATAATCAGCCCAATAAATACGCCGCTGGCCCCAAATGACAATTAACTGGCCGTTATTTAGCAATTATTGACAGTGGTTTTTGTTGCCCCTTAAATATTAAATTTATATAGTATTACCCGGTTTGCAAACCTTGAAAAAAATGAACAATAACAATCACATATCTCTATTTAGATTAACTTTAGGATTGACTATGAAAAATAAAATTGTTTTAGCAGTAGCCGCCATCGGCCTTGGTTTTAGCATTAACGCATCAGCTGGTTGGAGCAGTCAGTGCAGCACTGCTTCACAAAAAGCTAACTACTACTGTAACGCTGTTATGGACGATGCACAGTGTAGGTATTGGGTTGCAGTTGTAAGAGGCTGTGGTTTGCCTTCGGAAGTTTAACCCTCGAAGATAAGCACAGATTAATCTGAGATCGAATCAAGCCATCACAATGTTTGGTGTTCAAAATCAGTCAAATTGAGTGATGGCTTTTAACTTTTTACAGCGGACACCACTAAGTGAGTGTTTGCCTTATTCAACGCCATATTTGAAGGTAAGGCGGTTTTTTGGCAATATGTAGCGCTAAATACTTCTAAAGATACTGGTTATCTGAATCAATAATGAAATCTAAATTCGTTCTGGCAGCCCTGTTACTCGGCTTGAGTTTGCTGTTCTATTCCTTTTATGTCACCCAGCGCATCGAAACCCAAATGATGTCTGTTTATCTGTCTGCGCAAAAAGAGAATTTGGCGGCGGGGTGGAACCAACAGTGGCAGCAAACCATAGTCAATCACCTCAACCAAACCGCTGATGTGCCGGGGTATCGTTTAATCGTCGACAGGCGTGGTCAGCTGCTCGGGCCTGCATTTTATCCCAGCCAAGACAAAGCGCTAGCAGATTGGTCTCGCTTCGAACAACTCAGCCAAGATGACAAAAAACAATTCCTTGAACAACAATTAACTGAGCCTGACAGCTGGAACCGGGCCAGTGCGGTAAAAAAGTGGTGGCAACTTTATGATAAACAACCAAACGGCAGCTTATCTCCCTACGAACAAACCCTGATCTACCCTGAAGCCAAAATGGCTTACGCGCTGATGTTTTCACAACTGCGCGAGCGCACCGATTACACCACGGTTGATGAACAATATCAGTTAGACAAAGTGCTGTTAAAAGTCACCGCCAACGGTGAGGTGATTGTTTTTCTGCCACACAGTGACTATTTGAAACAACATTTACTCCCACGATTTACGGTATTAAACCGGCTGGGCAACAGCACCTTACAAACAAATCCGTTGTATTTAAGCCTTGACGATAAAGCGCTTTTTTCGTTTGGGTCTTCACAAGAATTATTGTTCAGCTTCAGTGGCCTGTTGTTGGTGTTATCGGCCTTGGGGATTTATCTATTTGATTTGAAAACGCAAAAACAACAAGTGGATAAAAAGCTCAGCTTTTTGAATCAGCTGGTGCACGAAATCAAAACCCCACTGACCGGGATGCGGTTAAACCTCGAACTATTACAAAAATATGGTCATGATCAAGAATTGCTCGACGCGGTTATTCAAGGTGGCGACAGGCTACACAGCTTTTTTGCCGACATCGTGCTAATCAACAGCCCACAGGGCATAAACAACCCGGTGAGTTTAAGTGCTGAGCAATGGGCTGACTTTCTCAGCGTAATGGCACAAGAGTTTGATGGTGCGATAACGATAGACAATCAGGTTCAACAGGCCGTTTTTGTTGATATTCAACGATTGGGCATAGTGCTCAGAAATTTACTAAAGAATGCCGTACGTTATGGGCAGCGAGGTCACTGTACCATTAGCTGTACGCAGCAAACGTTAAGCTTTATGGTGATTGATGAAGGGACGGGCGTTGGTAAGTCTGATGCTGAGCATATTTTCGATGAATTCTTTCGTGCAGCCGATGCCAAACAACTGTCGCCCGATGGGCTGGGCATTGGTTTGTCTATTGTCAAAAAACTGGTTGGCCAAATGGGGGGTGACATTCGTTTAACCAATCCCGGTCAGCCCAAAGCGACCTTTATATTAACCTTGGAAATGGCTGATGAACAAAACCATATTGATCATTGAAGACGACCCGCATATTCGCCTCGGTTTGAATAAAGCCCTGCAAATGGAAGGCTACCAAGTACTAACTGCCAATGACGGTGAGCAGGGGTTGTGGCTGGCACAAACCGAAAATCCAGCACTGATTGTGGTCGACATCATGATGCCGAAAATGAACGGTTTTGAAGTGATTGCAGCGCTGCGCAGTGAAGGTAACGAGACCCCATTAATAGTGTTGTCGGCCCGGACTGAGACTCAAGACAAAGTGCGCGGCCTTAAATTGGGCGCTGACGACTATGTCGAAAAACCCTTCGCACTGGCAGAATTGCTCGAACGAATAGAGCGTAAGCTGGACAGCCAGACGCAACAGCAGGTCACATTTGGTGAATTTAATATCGACTTTAAAACTGAGTGTTTGAGTGAAAACGGCAACAGCATCGTATTGTCGGCAAAAGAAATAAAGTTATTGCAGTTTATGTTGCAAAGGGTTGGTCAAATTGTCTCACGCGAGCAGATCATCAGCGCAGTTTGGGGAGGTGATTATTACGGCACCGATCGTACCGTCGACAACTTCATTCTGGGATTGCGCAAGAAAATCGGCAAAGGG
>JABSOG010000403.1 GCA_013216025.1 Algicola sp.
GCTCGCCATCAACGATGACATTATGATTAAGCAAGTCATCAAGTAAAGCCTCGTCATATCCGGGTTTCATCAGCTCAAACTCTTCGCCGTTTCGACTACTGCCTACGATCATGCCGCTAGGGTAGATCTTCACTTTGCGAATTTGATTTTGTTTGATCTCTTTAACGAACTGACTATAACTAGTACGCGCGTCTATATCGTCTTCCGGGGTAAAGTTTTGGAAAACCGACATCAACACTACAGCTATGACCAACCACAAAATCAGATTCTTTGCCATATCACTCAAAGTTTCGACCTCTTTGTCTAAAAATTAATAATTATTGATAAAATTGTTGCCCCAGACCCGGAATTAGTTCCTTATCGGTCTGAAGCTCCCTAATCTACTACAGTTTGTATCCCGTAGCCACTATATATACTTCCCGCGAACGATCTCTTGACGCATCAGGTTTGCGAGATCTCACCGTGGTGAATGCTGCCCTGACGTCTTTGAGAAAAGGTTCAAACCCCTCGCCCTGAAACACTTTGACCGCAAAACTGCCATTTTTCTTCAATACCTGATTGCACATGTCTAATGCCAGTTCTACCAGATACATCGAACGGTTTTGATCGATACTGTCATTGCCTGCCATATTCGGTGCCATATCTGACAAAACCACATCGACATTGCGACCGTTGATGCGGTCGAGCAAAGCATCAAGTACCGTCTCTTCCCTGAAATCACCGTGGAGAAAATCAACCCCGGCAATGGCATCCATTTCAAGAATATCACAAGCGACCACAGTGCCTTTGGCGCCGACCAACTCAGTACACAATTGTGACCAGCCTCCCGGTGCCGCACCGAGGTCGACAACTGTCATTCCCGGTTTAACCAACTTATCTTTTTTCTGTATTTCTTCGAGCTTAAACACCGCTCTGGATCGTAAACCTCTTTGCTGGGCCAATATAACGTACTTGTCTTCAAAGTGTTCTTTCATCCAGCGCTGAGAGCTGACAGATTGCTTCTTTTTTGCCATCAAATATCACGGACAGTTAGTAATATACTCAAGATGGCGGTAGAATAGCCGCAATTCAACCTTAACCAAAGAATTAATTTGTAATCAGATGAGTTTATCAAAAAAACAAGTGCAACACCTACGCGGATTGGCCCATTCATTAAAACCAACCGTACTGCTGGGCAACAATGGCCTAACCGAAGCTGTATTGTCAGAAATTGAGCTGGCACTGGGCCATCATGAATTAATCAAAGTCAAAGTACCCAGCGACGACCGGGATTTGAAAAAGCAAATCATCGAAGCCATCGTACGCGAAACCAAAGCCGTAAAAGTCCATACCATCGGCCATGTGCTGACTATCTATAAAGCGGCTAAAGAGCCGAAGATGGTTATTCCTAAGATTTAACGTTATTTGCCATATCACCGACCCTTCCAAAACGTGGGGGGATTGGTGACATTTTGCCCATTCCGCTTCTTTATATCAGATAATCCTTAAGCAAACTAAAGGGTATACGCTCGCCGCGCCTGAAAAAAGGATAGGCAGGGTCAAATATCGAGATTTCATCATGCAGGATTTGCAGAGCAGCTGTTTTGTCTGTGATCAGCTGTAAATCGTTGGCTGAATAATCACCCTGCACCTTCAGTTCTTCCAATTCAACAAAAAGCGCTTGTTCGCTGTCGATTATACTTTGTTGCTGCTCACTGATGTCACCCGGTTTTTTAATCTCGTGTTTAGCGATCTTCTTTAAAAACGTGCTCGATTTTAGCCCTTGTATACTGTCAAACACCTCGCCAAAAGCTTTTTGTTGATACTGGATGTCGATTAAGCGCTGATAGATTTGCCCGGCCTGCTGGCGGTAGAAAATGTGCCAGCTCTCATCAAGCAGAGGTACCACAATACTTTGGTGAATATCCAACGCTTGTTGGTAAAAACCTTTGGCTTTATCGATATCATGGTCTTGCACCATCAATCCCAGGTTGGCATATAACGCCACCAACGATTCATGCATGTGATGTTGGCTGAAATAATCCAATGCGTCCTGTTGCAGCTGGCTGACACGGTCTTTGTCGAGGTTTTGTTGATAGAGAAAAAAGCTAAAATTGACCGCACCAATATTGTAATGCTTTAGATCGTTGGCCTGTTCGAACAACGCCTGCGCTTTTTCATAGTATTGATAAGCCGCTTGCACATCTTCCAACTGTTCGTATAACCGCGCAAGACTGCCATAACTGAGGCCAAGCGCACTGGCATTATCATCTTGCTTCAAAGCGATGGCCTGCAGGCAGTAATCTATCGCGTGTTCAAATTGACCCGTGATCTCAAACAGGTTTGCCAACGTTGAATACACCTTGGCTTCAAGCGATGCATCGGCAAAATCGGTGACCTTATCCAAAGCCCGATACAAACTTTGATGCGCCAGCTCAATTTGATTAAAGGTTAAATACAGCGATGCTATATTGACCAACACCGAGATCTCATATTTATCATGACCCAGCTGTTGGGCATTTGTTAAAGCACTTTGATAAAGCTTTACGGCCCGTTCAAGTTCACCGGTTTCGCTGTAAAGCGAACCCAGATTAATGGATACAGCCAGCACCAATTCGCTATCACCGCACTGCTCTGACAATGTTAAACACTGGTGGTAGTTTTGCTGTGCCAGTTGGTATTTTCCCTGATTATGATAGATATCGCCAAAACCTTTTAATCCTGAAGCTATCAGGTTAATTTGCTCAAAGACCTCACCACTGTCCTTGCATTGCTGGTAATAGTTAAGCGCCTCGGTTTGTTCACCGCGTACCAGATAGCAATTGGCAATATTTAGAAAACAGGTGCTTTTTGAAGCGGATAATGCCTCGTTTCGTTCGAAAATGGCCAAAGCTGCAAAATGATGGTCCAGGGCTTTGTCATTATTGCCTCGTTCCTCTTCTAACCGACCGAGATTAATCAAGCATATCGCGCTGTCGGCATGATTGTTGATGTGTTGATAAAATGCCAACGCACTGTCAAGGCACTGCTGCGCCTCGTCAAATTGATGGGTTTTGCTATAGACAATGGCCATATTGATATACAGCGCATAAATTTCATCGCTTTTACGCTGCTTAAAAATTGATTCGGCTTGTTGAAAGTAAACCAGTGCACCGTCATTATCTAAAAAGTGTTTGCAACTATTACCAAGGTTCATTTGAATGGTGGCGAGCAATAACGTATCGAGCTCGCCAGTAACGGCATGTTCCAACGCTTTTAGGTAATGTTCATTGGCCAGATGATAATCCAAATCGGTGCTGCAGCTGTTGCCCAGATTCAAATGGGCGCGACAAACCTCAAAGTAAGTATTAATGCTTTGTGCCTGACGCAACGCCAGTTTAGCGTAATGATTAGCCGACGGGCGGTCTTCAACCAAACGATAAGCTTGCGACAACCCCAACACAATATCGATTAGCCGCTCATCTTCGCTGTCTTCAATGCGTTGTTCGGCAGTAACCAGCGCATCAATCGCCTGTTGATATTCACCCAACTCTACCGAAGCGTTGCCTATATCTGATAGAAACCCGGCACTGTCACTGTCAAAACCGCCGACCATTGCCACGGCCCCACCCAAGCGCCAAAAGGTAATAGCACTGGCAAAATCTAGCGCTTGATAACACTGGTAGCCTACAGAGTCATAAATTTTCAGCTGTTGCGGGATATCATATTGTGCAATAGCATCGGTAAAACAGTCGAAGAAATCGATGTTTTGTTCTTCGGCCTGTGCTGCGATGGCCTCAAGGTCGATGTTAAGCGTTTCTGCCACGACTTATTCGCCCTGCTCACTATTTTGTTTGGCGCTTTGGTCAGGGCTTTGTTGTTTTTTAGCATTCACCTGAGCAATAGTTTTAGTCACTGCCGCAATCAACTTGTCTTGAGTTTGTTGTGACTGCCCATAGCTAAACTCAAAAATAGAATTTTTAGTTTTTCGCTTATACCGAACCTTAACCCCCATCAACACGGCTAGTACAACAATGCCGACAACTACCGTTAAAGCCGTAGTGGTCATGTCACCGGCGAATATTTTCAACCCACTGGCAATACGCTGGGCATCTTGTGGATGATCGTTGTTAAAGCCTTCGATCAACTCATCTAAAAACGGTTCCATGTTGGCGGTATCATTTAAATCGGCCCGTGACACCGACCACATATCCAATGTCTGCTCATCAATCAAATCACCCCATTGCGACAGTGAGACCTCTGCAAAGTCGAGGTTCTCTTCGGTCAGTTTTTCGTTCACTACATCGGTTAAAAACTTGATCTTTTCTGCATGGTTGAAGGTTAGTGTCATCACGGTTTTTCCTTATATTATAACCAGTCGCCAATGAGGCAATAACCGCCCCAATGGAATGGAGTCTTGAAATCTTCATTACGTAAGAGTGCCAAAGTGGCCTGTTGAAAAGCGTAGGCTTTGCCCTTGTGTTGGTGCTTAAGCCAAACCCGATAAAAGACGCGCATAAACGCCAATTTAGAATTAACGGGCACCGGCCATAATGTCAACAAAACCGTTGGGGCACCCGCGTAAAACAATGCTCTTGAAAGCCCCATCAACTCATCACCGGCTAGGTTGTCACTTTTGGCCGAAGAACACGTGCTCAAGGTAACCAAATGACATTGATTAAATGTGCAGCTTAACAACTCATGGGCACTGACAAACTGCGATTGATGCTCGCCTATTTGTTCAGCGTCTGTAAAACTAGGCGCAAACGACTGGCCATCACTTAGCGAAAGCCCTGATGTTTCCATAACATTATCACCATCAAAAAAGTAACCATGGGTGGCCAAGTGCACTAAATCAGCGTCATTGACCTCATCAAAAAAAGCCTGCTTGCTAGCTGCCAGCCCCACGGTCGCCTTTTGACTGAAATGCTCACCAAGTTGCTCAACCTCATCCAAATGCGTTTGCTTAACCAAGCCGCCACGTTCATCATCACAATGCCACGAAGCAAACAACATGGGGTTTTTCGGTTTGCTTTTATCACTGCGGTAAGGATTTTTTTGCTGACAGAATTTAATCAACGAAGACACCGGTAAATAGGTCACCAAAAAGCGCTCAATAAGATATTGCTCGCCAACTCTCATCATATGAAAAGGTAAATAATGCAACGCTTTATGAGGCACAATATACAACAAATCAATATCAGCAAGGTCATCGAGACAAGGCGTTAACAGTTGTTCGCCCAGCTGATAAAAGTCTGCCAATTGGCGCTGATAGATTGCCTTGCGTAAACCGGGCGGATAACTGTTGGGGTTGAACTGATTGACGCGTTGATAAAATGCCGCTTTATGCTGGTTTAATTGCGCTTCACCAATATCGATTTGATAAGACAAAGGTTCATCCAAATCTTTACGCACCAACAACAAAAGGATTGAGTGCTCCATCACGAAGTATTCCAACAGCGCTATGTTCATTTGAGTTTTAGATGCCTCATGATTTGATTTCTCCACTTTCGATTTTATCCATCACATCCTGCCAGATAAAATGCAGTTCATCCATGATGCTTTTGGCCAACTCAAACCTTTGGGCTTCATCACCTAATATCAGCAAGGCCTCTCGGTTGGGGGCCTTAAAGTCGATGCCTTGTTTAATATATTTCCATAATGGCCAAAGGTCGGTTGTTGCACAGTCATGTACAGACTTAAACAATTTGACGAATTTCTGATGCGCCCGGTAGTGATCGTCTTTATCACACCATATGCCTAAGTACAGCTGATTTTCGATTTCTATACCTACCCCGCCTTTTACCCCAGCATGGCAATTCGAAAATGGATAGTCTAAACAATAATACCTATTATTGCGGGATGTATAATAGAATTTTTCAACCGTAGCTCTGATATCCAAATTTGTCACCGAGTCTTCATCGGGCTTGCCCATCTGCGGATATTGGTTTTGTTGGTACTCCAGCATCTTTTGCCATAGGTCTATCTGCAAATCAATTAGTGTTTCGGTGTAGGCCCGTTGAAGGTCGTGGAAATTGGCAAGATTATCCTCTTCAAGCAATATTTCTTTGAGTTTTTGCATGTGGGTTTCACTTTGCTCCATTCCGGTTAATTGTTCGATGAGTTGAAGATATTGCGCGAAGCTTTCTCGTAGTGGCGGTTGCAATGCTGCGTGGTGCACACACTGTTCAATCCAGTGCTGGATGTGATGCTGGTAACTGATCAGCACGTATCTTTTGCTCTTTAGCAGGTCTTTGTCGAGCCCTTCAACACTATGACTTTCCGGTTCGTGTCCATACAAAGTAAGATAGACAATAGTGATATCCTCTACGCCTTCATCTTTCATGGTTTCGTAATAGCGATAGAGTTGCTGATGTTGATCGCCAGCATATATCTTGTTTTCAATGACTATCGCCTGACCCTGATCATTCTTTATCAGAATATCGATGCCTTTATATTCATTATGAACCTGTACATTGTGCAGGTTAAAGCCGTTCAGTTCGGCTTGTTTAAGAAATAGCTTTAAGTAAGCATCACCCGAGGCATGACTTCCCTGCGGATCTAGAATGGCGGCAATAAAGCGAGAATGTAACCTGACTTCATCACTGTCTTTTCTGAGCACTTTGAACAAATTGAAAGATTCTGAACGGTGCCATGTTTCCCTTAATAAATGCAGCACTTTAAAAAAGTCTTTATTGAACATTTTTAATAAATGGCCTTAATGTTGGTAAATTCGTTCCACATGGTACAACTGAAGGATATTTATGTAAACCGAGGGCAAATTCGTGTACGACGCCTGTGGTCAAGCACCATCAATGACACCAGAGTTAAGATCATAACTAAAGAATACCAAAAGCATCTGAATACTTATCTCACTATAAATCGCTGGCTCTGTATATTTTATTGAACAACTAACAAGACACTAGGGGCAATATTATTCAGCAGTTTCTTGGATACTGCACTCCGGGTCCGTCTGCCGAGCAACCAAAGAGTCAATTGCCATACCATAGTCCATACCTTCTCCCATCCATCGGGTGACCCCGGTTTGGCTATTTATGTTGGGCCATTGTTGCTCAAAATAGCGCTCTACCGTGCAAACTGGCATTCTAGGGTTTTGCTCCATGACTTGCCCCGTTGATGCTTTGAAAATCAATTCTTGTTTACCATCTACAATGCGTTTTTCAATAAAATAACTGTCCTTATGCAGCTGCCTATGGTGGAACGAAGTTGATTACCAACACATCTATAGGTCATACCTTGACAAATCAGGGAAATACACCTGTACTTACTCTTGAGA
>JABSOG010000404.1 GCA_013216025.1 Algicola sp.
TATCCTCTGCCGGCGTCACCGCATTAAAAGTCGTCACCGCCAGTCGTCAATCCCCGCATCCCAAGTATTTTGTCGGCTCTGGCAAGGCAGAAGAGATCGCGTCGGTTGTACAGGGCTGTTGTGCTGATATTGTTATTTTTAATCACTCGTTAAGCCCCTCTCAAGAACGTAATCTGGAACAACTGTTTCAGTGTCGTGTATTGGATCGCACCGGATTAATTCTCGATATATTTGCCCAACGCGCTCGTACCCACGAGGGCAAACTTCAGGTCGAACTGGCACAACTGAGACACCTTTCTACGCGCCTGATCCGGGGTTGGACCCACCTTGAACGCCAAAAAGGCGGGATTGGCCTGCGGGGACCGGGTGAAACCCAGCTCGAAACGGATAGGCGATTGCTCAGGGCTAGGATCAAGCAAATTCTCAAAAAGTTGGCCAAAGTGCAGTCGCAGCGCGAGCAGGGCAGACGTTCGCGTCAGCGTAACGAAGTGCCAACCATTTCTCTGGTCGGATATACCAATGCAGGTAAATCCACTCTGTTCAATACCATCACTGGTGCCGAGGTTTATGCCGCTGATCAGTTGTTTGCAACGCTCGATGCCACCCTTCGAAAGATTCGCTTACAAGATGTTGGTACTGCAATACTTGCTGATACGGTAGGATTTATACGTCATCTACCGCACGACTTGGTGGCCGCGTTTAAAGCCACCTTGCAAGAAACCAAAGAAGCGGATCTGCAAATTCATGTCATTGATGCCAGTGATGAGCGTAGAAAAGAAAATATTGAGCAGGTGTATGAAGTGCTCAAAGAGATTGAAGCTGACGAAGTACCGCAACTTTTGGTTTACAACAAGATAGACAAGCTGGAGAATGTATCGCCACGCATTGACCGTGATCAAGAAGGTATGCCGATTGCTGTCTGGCTTAGTGCCAGAGAAGGGTCTGGCAACGACTTGGTGATGCAGGCGCTCAGTGAGCGTTTGGCGAAATCGATAATGCAGTGTCGGCTCAGTATTCCTGCGATACATGGACGGTTCAGGGGCGAATTGTATCAAATGAAATTTATTACCAATGAGCAGTTTTCTGAAGAAGGCGGTTGGTTGGTGGATATAAGGATACCGTCGATACAGTGGCGGCGTCTGGTAAAACACAATGGCTCAGAGATTGAAACATTCATTGTCAGTCACTAAATAGATACTAACCTGTGCCCATCCCGAAATGGATGTTGTTGGGCACTGTTTATGCGGTACGTGGATGTGCCGCCTTTTCAACTTGTTGAAAAGTAAGTGAAGTTCCACTTGCTTGAACGTAACGGTTTCTTGAAGTCTCATCTGGATGTGAGTTTCAGGACGATAATAAACTACGGAGTTAATCATGGCTTGGAATGAGCCCGGTAATAACGGCGACAAAAACGACCCGTGGAAAAACCGCGGAAAAAAAGAACAGGGGCCACCAGACTTGGACAAAGTGTTTCAAGACTTGGCCGATAAAGTTAGCGGTATTTTTGGCGGCAAACCCAAACCGGCCGGTAGTGGCAGTTCGGGCGGTGCCGGCGGCAAATTAGGCATGGGCATTGTGATTGCCATTTTGGTGATAGTTTGGTTCTTTAGTGGTTTGTATACCATCAAAGAAGCAGAACGCGCCATTGTGTTGCGTTTCGGCGAGTACCACGGTCTTGAAGAACCTGGCTTGAGTTGGAAACCCACCTTTATTGATACCGTAGAAGTGGTTGATATCAAGGCTATCAACTCACTGGCAGCTGGTGGCGATATGTTGACCAAAGACGAAAACGTGGTTCGCGTTGAGTTTATGGTGCAATATCGCGTCATCGATCCGCGGAATTACAAATACAGTGTCACCAATGCGGATGACAGTTTGTCGCAGGCGACTGACAGTGCTTTGCGTTATGTGGTTGGCCATTCATTAATGGGTGATGTTCTGACCAGTGGCCGTGAGAAGGTCAGGCAAGATACCCGTGAAGCGATGCAACGTATTATTGACCCTTACAATCTGGGTCTTGAAATTGTTGATGTCAACTTTAAAGACGCCCGTCCGCCAGAAGAGGTGAAAGACGCCTTTGATGATGCTATTGCGGCTCAAGAAGATGAAGAGCGCTTTATTAAAGAAGCTGAAGCTTATGCCAGGGAACTCGAACCCCGGGCCCGTGGTCAAGTCAAGCGCATGGAACAAGAAGCCAATGCTTACGGCCAAAGGGTAGTCTTGGAAGCCGAAGGTAAGGTTGCCAGTTTTGCCAAATTGTTGCCTGAGTACCAAAATGCGCCAGAAGTGACCCGTCAGCGCTTATACCTTGATGCAATGGAACAGGTTTATTCTAGCACCTCCAAGGTTTTGGTGGACGTTGAAGGCGGTGGCAACATGATGTACTTGCCGCTGGACAAAATCATGCAGCAACAAAATATGAATCTGCCATTATCGAGTGGTAAAAATACCGTACAGTCGCTAAGAGATCAGCGATCAGGGTCTATCTACCCCCAGCCGAGCGTGGGTATCCGTGGTGAACGTAGCCGTGGCGGGAGAAACTAACCATGAAGAATTTTTCAATCATATTGATCATCACGGTACTGATACTGTCGGTTTCATCGATGTTTGTTGTCAAGGAAGGCCAGCGCGGTATTGTCATGCAGTTTGGTAAAGTCAAACGCGACGATGCCGGATTGACCGTGGTTTATCAACCGGGTTTGCAATTTAAATTGCCGTTAGTCGAAAAAGTAAAAATTCTCGATGCCCGTATTCAGACCCTTGATGAAGCAGCTGTTCGTTTTGTTACAGTCGAAAAGAAAGATTTGATGGTAAATTCTTACATCAAATGGAAAATCGATGATTTTGCCAAATACTTTTTGACCACCGGGGCGCTGAAATCACAGGCCGAGAATCTGTTGAAACAAAAAGTCAACAATGGTTTGAGAACCGCTTTTGGTTCGCGCACTATTGCTGATATTGTTTCAGGCGAACGTAACGAGTTGATGGCTCAAGCGATGGAGCAAGCCCAGATTAGCGCTGTTGATTTGGGGATTGAAATTGTCGATGTCAGGGTTAAGCAAATCAACCTGCCGACTGAAGTACGACATTCAATCTTCCAGCGCATGAGAGCAGAGCGTACCGCAGTGGCCAAAGAACATCGTTCACAAGGTAACGAACAAGCCGAAATTTTAAAGGCTAACGTCGACGCTAAAGTCACGGTTATGCTCGCTGAGGCGGAGAAAAATGCACTGACAGTTCGTGGTCAGGGTGATGCCGATGCCGCTAAAATTTATTCTGAAACGTTTAAAAAGGATGCTGAATTTTACGCTTTTGTTCGTTCACTAGAAGCCTACACAAACAGTTTCCGGAGTAAAAGTGACATCATGGTTATCCAACCTAACAGCGACTTTTTCAACTACATGAAAGTCTCTGGTGGCAGCAAGAAGTAACCTGCTAACCACAACGCAATGATCAATAAAAAGGCCCATACGGGCCTTTTTTTATACATGGACGTATTTATCCTGCGAATTCATGGATGAATAAGAGCAGGGTTTATACATGGACGTAATTATCGCTCTCTGACATCCATGTCACCGCGAATTACCGAACGTCCTGTACATAACCCTGCGAATTCATGGATGAATAAGAGCAGGGTTTTGTCTGAATTCATCTATTTTTGAGGAAACTAACAGATGTTCGAAAGTTTATGGTTGGCCGTGGGCCTAATGCTTATTTTTGAAGGTGTAGGCCCCTTGTTGTTTCCTAACCGTTGGTCGGGATATATGAAGATGATGATTGAAGAAGGCCCGGCATCATTACGTCGTATTGGTGGCGTGTTGTGTGTTGTTGGTTTAATCGTGGTCTATAATTTTTGGTGAGTTTTTCCACAGACTAGACAGTGACTTGGCTGAGTTAAGTTGACTTTTTACTGCCTTAGATTAATTTGGTCTTAAAATTATCAGAAAAAGAATGATTTACCCCCCTCAACTTTGCTAGAATCCCCCCTTGATTTTTTTCATAGTGAAAATGCAATGGGTAAAAATGTTGTCGTTCTCGGCACCCAATGGGGTGATGAGGGAAAAGGTAAAGTCGTAGATTTGTTAACTGATCAGGCCAAGTATGTGGTCCGTTATCAAGGTGGGCATAATGCCGGTCATACACTGGTCATTGATGGTAAAAAAACCGTGCTGCATCTGATCCCGTCAGGTATTTTACGTGATAACGTAAGATGTATTGTCGGTAATGGTGTAGTGGTTTCGCCGGATGCGCTGCTCGAAGAAATGAAAATGCTTGAAGACCGCGGTGTGCCCGTCAAAGAGCGCATGTCTATTAGTGAAGCTTGTCCGCTGGTCTTGCCATTTCATATCGCCCTTGATGAAGCTCGTGAACTGGCCCGTGGCTCAAAAGCCATCGGTACTACAGGTCGCGGTATAGGTCCTGCTTATGAGGACAAGATTGCCCGACGCGGTTTGCGTATTGGCGATTTGTTTGATGCTGAGTTGTTCGCCACAAAACTTAAAGAAGTATTGGACTATCATAACTTTGCGTTGGTTAACTACTACAAGGTAGAAGCCATCGATTACCAAAAAACTTTGGATGATGCATTGGCTGTGGCCGACCTGCTCAAATCCATGGTTGTTGATGTTGCCGATGTATTGGACAAAGCCCGTAAAAATGGCGAGTCTATCTTGTTTGAAGGCGCACAAGGCACCTTACTGGATATCGATCACGGTACCTATCCATACGTGACCTCTTCAAATACCACTGTTGGTGGTGTTGCTACCGGTTGTGGTTTTGGTCCGCGTTATCTCGATTATGTGCTGGGCATCGTTAAAGCCTACACCACTCGTGTGGGTTCTGGTCCATTCCCAACAGAGCTTGACTGCGAAGTTGGACAGCACCTGGGTATTAAAGGCCATGAATTTGGTGCCACCACCGGTCGTAAACGCCGCACCGGTTGGTTTGACGCCGTGGCCATTCGCCGTGCCGTACAAATAAACAGTATCTCGGGTTTTTGCATGACCAAGATTGACGTTTTAGACGGTCTTGAGACGTTGAAAATTTGTATCGCCTATAAAGATGCTGATGGCAACCAGACGGACGTGCCACCAATGTCAGCAGAAGGTTATGAGGCCATCACTCCGGTATACGAAGAAATGCCGGGTTGGACTGAAAATACCCGCGGTATCACTGAATTTGCCAAATTGCCCGCAGCGGCCAAAGCGTATATCAAGCGCATTGAAGAAATTACTGGCGTACCAGTGGATATCGTTTCCACAGGTCCTGACAGGGTAGAAACCATGGTATTGGTTAATCCGTTTGATGAATGATTTAATCATTCGTTTTAAACAAATAGAGGCCGCGTAAGCGGTCTTTTGTTTTTTAAAGCAGCAATAAAAATAAAGGAAAATACAACATGTTTGAACTCCATCCCCAGTTGGCCAAAGATTGTATCGTTGTTTGTGATTTACCGTTATGTCGCGTGTTGCTGGCCAACGATAGCCAATATCCGTGGTTGATACTGGTGCCGATGAAAAACGGCATGAAAGAAATTATTGACTTAAGCGAACAAGAGCAACAGTTGTTGTGGCAGGAGTCGGCCAAAATCAGCCGTATCTTGCAATCGCTATATAGCCCAGACAAGCTTAACGTGGCCGCACTTGGCAATATGGTGCCACAACTGCATATGCATCATGTGGCGCGGTTTACGAGTGATGCGGCGTGGCCAGCGCCAATTTGGGGCGTTAAGCCTGCTGTGGCTTATAGTGAAGAGAAGATTGAAGAGATTAAGGGTTTGATTGTGGCGTTGGTTTGAGGGTTGAGGCTTCGTTAGAGGCTGGTGGTACGGAGGCTAGGTGGCAGGTGGCTTCGTTAGTGGCTGGTGGTACGGAGGCTCCGCAAGGGGGTCAAAGCAAAATCAGTGCAGGGACAGGCAAGCTGTCCACAGAACTTATTTTGCACTGACCCCAGCTGGTGGTAGCTGGTAGAGAGGGGCCACCACCTGCTGGGGTCAATGCTCTTGATTTTTGGCTAACAAAAAATCATTTTGTTAGCCAAAAACCAAGTGCTTTGACCCCCTTGCGGAGCCTCCGTTACACCTGCCTCCAACGAAGCCCCAATTCTACAGCCCCAGCACTTTTTTCCCCTGCTCAAAAATAATATCAACCGGTATATTAGCCTTAGACAACTTATCTAAATCACCAGCCAACTGGTCGCTGATATTACCTTTGGTGGCCATCAACTCGCTGATACCCTGATAGTCACCATTACCTTGCTTGGTCAACAACAACTCAGTCAGTGAGTTCATCGCTTTGCGCATTTTGTCCATGTTGACTCGGTATAAACCGCTGTCGTCACGACTGAATGCGCCTTTTTCTTGGAAGTAGTTAAACCGTATCATATTGGCTCTGCCGTGGGCGCTGCTGGCACCAAACCTGACTGAACGGAAAATGCCTGCTAAAAACGTGGTGTAATAATCCTCTAATTTGCCTTCGTCTATCACGCCTTTTTCTAGCAATTGGGTGATCATGTAAAGCCCCAGAATATCCGCTTTGCCTTCTTCAACAGGTGAGGCGAACTCTTGTAACGCCTGCCTTACAGTGCCCTTGCCGTTAATGGTGTTTTTGATCCCCAAACCATGGGCAACCTCATGAAACATGACGTTGGAGAAAAAAGCGGTGAAAGTGATGTATTTTCGTTGGTCTTGTGCAATTAACTGCTGTGAAATTGGCATTAAAATCTGGTCGAACTTGGCTCGCATGGCATTTTTTAATTGCAGACGGCGGGTGCCCTTGGCCAGTTGTACTTCTTCATCATTGGGCAGGTTGATGGCGATGGTTTTACTGCCTGCATTAGAATGCCCAGCGTAATAAACCACATCATAAGCGTTCAAATCGGCGTCTGAGCCGGGTATTTCATTTTTGTACTGTTGGGGAACCGGCAAATCGATTTGCAATTGAGGCAAGTGAGCGACGTATTTTGCCAGTTTTTTACTCCACGCCAAATCTTTGATCAACACATAACCTTCAAAGGCTGCACGATAACCGTAGAGCATGTCTTCGTAGGTTTCTATTGGGCCGATAACCACATCAATCGGATTGTTCTTCATGTCCATCCAGGCCATGTCCGATGCCTGATATTCATTGCTTAGTAGCGCATCGGCGCGCAGATTAAGATAGTTGGCAAATTGAGAGTCTTTGGCCAGTTTGCTCGCTTTGCGTAACAAATCGGCTGTTTTGACCAAACCCCCCTGATATTTGACGGCATACGGGA
>JABSOG010000405.1 GCA_013216025.1 Algicola sp.
GTCTGCACGCCAAGGCGATGGGGCCGGGGGTGATGGGTCAGCTTAAAGCCTATTCGCCTGACCCTCTTAATCCTCATAATCAAAATAAACAACAGCAATGCCTGAGTTGTCATGCGCCGCTTAAATCGCAGAATAAGTCGCTAATTGCCGCAATATCAGGGCAAAAATCCACTAACTTACATCAACAAGGCATTATATGTGCGGCTTGCCATGTTCGTAATGATCACTGGTTTGGTCCGGGGCCATTACCGGGTGTGTCAAAGGTTGCGTCCACCGTCAAAAAAGGGCATCAAACATCAACAAGCCACGAGGCTTTTAAAAGTGCGGCATTTTGTGCTACTTGTCACCAGTTTGGCGATGATGACCGCAAACTTGAGGGTAAATTGCTGCAAAACACTTATGTAGAGTGGCAAAACAGCGTCTTTGCCAAACAGAATATCAGTTGTCAAAATTGCCATATGCCCGGCAGACGACACCAATGGCAGGGCATACACTCAAAGGCCATGGTATTAAAGGGGCTGACGCTGAGCGCTCAATTGTTATCTCAAATCAGTGGCCAAATTAAAGCCAAGCTTGGGGTGATAAACAGTGGCGTTGGTCACTATTTTCCAACCTACGTGACGCCTCGGGTGGTGTTGCAGGGTTATCAGCAAGACAAAACGGGTCAAATGCTTGAGGATACACTGGTTGAAGAAGAGATAATGCGGGCCGTATCGATGGATTTGAACGATGAATATTTTGACAGCCGTTTGCCTCCGGGCGGGCAGTTAGTGCTGGATTATCAAGAACCGCTGGACAGTCAAGCGGCCACTATGGTATTGCGTATTGTGGTTGAGCCAGACTTTTTTTACGAACAGTTTAATACGGCTATGCTCGAAACCGATGGCAAGCTTTTAGGGCGCGAGCTACTCAAACAAGCCAAAGATAATGCGGCCAAGTCGGCTTACGTGTTGTTTGAAAAGTCGTTTGGATTGAATTAATCTGCCTAGGGGTTTATTTAATATCGGCTGTTAATGTGCCTTGATTGTGCCAAAATAAGGCCATCGACCGTATGACGAGTTTCACAGATGTCAAATTGCACCAATTGCAGCCACACCATTCCCGAACCCGCCCATTATTGTAATTATTGTGGCCAAAGCACTGTTTGTTTTGAAAGACCGTTTAGGCCGGTTTTTACTGACATGCTCCACGAAACGCTCGATATTGACGGTCGCATGATCAAAACAGTCAAAACGCTGATAGCTAAGCCTGGTATGCTGTCGTTGGAGTATTGCAGAGGCAAAAGGATGATGTATACCCCGCCGCTGCGGATGTATCTGGTGGTCAGTATTTTGTTTTTTCTGCTGTGGGCGGCTATCGACAGTGCCAGCGGCCAGACGTCGGCAACGACAGAACACTACCCAAAGCTGATGTTTTGCCTGCTGCCTGTTTTTGCGCTGATTTTACAGATGTTGTTTAAAAAAACTTATTACTTGTCGAATCTGATTTTTGCTATCCACATTCATTGCATTGGTTATTTGGTGTTTTTGGTGGAGATGTTTTTGAACTCGGTTAGAGTATTTTCACCTGATAGTGGTCTGGAATATATTGTGGCGCTCCTGAGGTTGCCGTTCGATATCTATCTGCTGGTTTATTGTGCGTTGGCACTGAAAAGAAATTATGGCTACAACTGGCGCTGGACCATGATTAAATATGTGATGTTGTTGCTGCTCTATTTTGCTGTGATTAGCGTTAGTGTTCAGGTGCTTTTGGCGCTGGTGGAATAGGATAATTGAGTTGGAGCAAAAAATTGTGAAGAAAGTCGCTTTGTGCTTATACGTGATGTATTTTTTAGTTGGCTGTGCGCCAACATCACCATCTACTACAGAAGCTGCGGTTGTTGAACATTGGTATGATGTGATGCCCCGCGCCTCTTGGGCCAAATACCCACAGGTCGAGACCTCGCAAAACTGGTTTGAAGTTTATCAGATCAGCGACAATACCTACGCAATTTACGAACCCTTTCAGTGGCAAGAAGCCATTAGTTATTTGTTGATTGGCTCTGGCAATGCCCTACTGGTAGATACATTACAAGGCATTGGTGATTTAAAAACGGTGGTCAGCCAGCTCACCGACTTACCCGTTATTGTCATTAATACCCACAGTCATTTTGATCATATCAGCGGCAATTATCAGTTTGAAACTGTGTATGGCTTTAACCAATCTTTTGCGCTGAACAACGCCAAGGGCCACGTCAACGCGGTTAACGCGCAATATATGACGCCTGATACCTTTTGGAAAAACATCCCCAGCAGTTTTTCGGCCGAGACATACCACAACAAAGCCTACGACATTGACAAGTTCGTGGAAGATGGCGAAGTTATAGAGCTCGGTGGCCGCCCTATTAAGGTGGTTGCTATTCCCGGCCATTCGCCAGACAGTGTGATTTTGGTCGACAAAACAAACCGAATGATGCTCACCGGCGACAGCTTTTATCCCGCTTCGCTTTACCTGTATTTTGATACTTCAAGCTTCAAAGATTTTGCTCAGTCAGCTCAAACCATGTTGAGTTATCGCAATGATGTTGACTTTTTATTGCCCGGTCATAACGAAACCATGCAACCGGTGAATTATTTGACCAAGTTGCACGAGGCAACATTGGCGGTGCAGAACCCTGAGGCGCCAAGCACGCTAGAAGAAGAGGGCGTGCGAAATTATCAATTTAATGGGTTTAGTTTACTGGTTAAAGACCCGCTAGATCGTTAAATCACCTGCACTAAAAAGTCACTGAGGCTTTTAGGCCTGTCGTAGAGTATGAGAAGGAAGCTCCTTAAATAAGCGTGAATACTCCCCGGCAAAACGGCCAAATTCGACAAAACCCCAACGTAGTGCAATATCCACCACCTTGGTGAATTTTGGGTCACTAGCAGATAAATCTTGCCGTACGCCATTAAGCCTTACCAGTTTTACGTAACGTACTGGTGTGACGCCGAATTGTTCTTTGAATCCATATTCTAGGCTTCGTTCACTTAATTGGGCAACCGTACATAATTCAGCCATCGTGGGTAAATGACTGGCATGGGTTTTGAGGAAGTCAACCACCCGATGAACACCGGTTAAACGTCGGGACTGTGGCATCAGTGGCTGTTGATAATCTTGTGTCGAACACAACATATTGATCACTAGTTGAAACATTTGCCCACTCAGCATGCGACGAATGTCAGGTAGCTGCAATAGTGTTGGCTGTTGTTCCAGCAGTAACAAGGTCTTTCTTAACCAGCATTGGTAATTGCCTATCGTTTCGGGTTGTACTCGGCAGGCACGGCTGACAAACCATTGTGGTAAAACCGAATGTCCTCGGAGGCATTCGGTATTTTTGGCCAGTATGGCCTTATCCAAAATACAACCGACATAATCAATATTCTCGTTAAAACGAACACTCCACTCGCTACCCGTTGCCTGTAGCAAGTTATTGCCTTCAAACTCACTGCCACAAAATCGCATACCTGCCGTGCCACCGAGTACGATGGCCAATGGAAAAAAGTTCTCTGGTGGTGCGCCTTCTATTTGTACTGAGGCATTGAGTTGTTCGCGCAGCAGTATTACGCCATCAAGCTTTATTTCGGTGAGGTTACCATCAAGTTTACCCGGTTGAAGCTGCAAATAGCGGCGATTTTGGCCAACTTTACTGTTGCTGATATGTTCTATCTCAGCCATTTTGAGTTTATCGAAATAATGATTTGAAGTTTGCGGAAATTGCATATCTTGTGCCGGTATTTGCTGGTAAATTGCATTCGCGAAAAGTTGCTTTGTTTGGGCACGGGAGAAATGCGATTGGTGGGTGGGAAACTGGGTGTTGCTTGTCACGCTCACAGGTTATTCCGTTAAATAAGTGGGATGGTGATTTTAGGTGATCCTGTCACCAGATGGCAACCGCTGATCGTTCTTGTCTAAACAGGGTGCATTACAATCTAATCAGAAGGCACAGACAACAAAATGAAAAAACAAGCTGATACCGGTTTAGTACATAAAAAACCCAATATCCTTTTTATCTTGGTCGATCAGATGCAATACCCACGTTACGAAGACGGTGGGTTTGCTAAGGGGATCAGTGATATTCTGGGTTTCAAACCCATGACAGATGGAATAGAAAGTCAATATCAAGAAAATTATCCAGGTTTTATGGCATTGCGCAAAAATGCAGTGGTGCTAAAAAACCATCGAATCGCCACATCAGCCTGTGTACCCAGCCGTACTGCGCTGTTTACTGGCCAATACGGCACTCGAAATGGATCTTGTCAAACCGATGGTATCTTTAAAAGTGGCACTAGTAAGCGATTTCCATGGATGCCAGCAGATGAGATGCCAACGATTGGCTCTTATATGCGCATGGGTGGTTACAGATCTTATTACTTCGGTAAATGGCATATATCAGGTGAGGAGACCAGTAACCTAGAAGATTATGGTTTTTCACAGTGGGAATTGAGCTACCCAGACCCTCATGGTTATTTGCCTAATAACTTAGGCTACTATCGGGATTATCAATTTCGTGACTTGGCTACCAGCTTTTTGCGTCGCGAGGGCATCGCTCAGTCTTACAATGTTGCTCATGCCCAATACAATGCAGGTTTAACGAGCCAAGAGCCTGAGCCACCTGCCCCGTGGTTTGCAGTCTGTTCTTTTGCTAATCCTCACGATATTGCTAGTTATCCAGGATTACCTGCCCAAGTTTATGACAAGCAAGTTAAAGGCAAAAATTATACGCTGGCAGTGCCTAGAAAAAACCAAGAAAGCAACGTTTCAACCTGCGGCACTATGTCACTGACGCTTAATAAAACCGGTCTTGGTCAGCATAATTCACAAGCCGCACCAACGTGGCAAGAAAATACCCGTGATAATAATAAGCCTGACTGTCAGTTTGATTATAGTTACAAAATGGGCCTTGCTTTGGCTGCAACACCCGTACTCAATGCCATTGAGGACGCGACTCCTGATCAACTGATTGAACATGAACTCACTGAAAGTAGACGCGAAGAAAAACTAAATGCAGCCATTGATCAAACTATTGGCCTGAGTAAATCTGGCGTGCCATTGGCGATGACAGATGATCCTGAGTTGGCTTGTACAGCATTTATGCAATATTACGCTTACCTTATCTGCGAAGTAGATAAACATATTAAATCAGTCCTTGATGCGCTGGACGAGTCAGGACAGGCTGACAATACCATAGTGATTTTTTGTGCTGACCACGGTGAATATGCCGGTGCTCATAATAAACTGACTGAAAAGTGGAGCACGGGTTACGATGAAGTTGTCCATGTGCCTATGGTGGTTCGTTTTCCTCAGGGGTATGAAGCCATGACGGATCCTGAGGGAGTGAATCCAAGACAAGTTGAACAGGTCACCAGTCATATAGATTTACTACCAACTATATTGGGTTTGGCAGGCATTGATTTGGAAGAGCAGTTGACCAAAATGCAGCAGCTGAAGAAAAAGAAGCAGTATGCTAGTTTGGCACGGCCAGTGGGTTCAGATCTTAGTTCGTTGATCAAACATTCAAACCCTAAAGCCATTGCAGACCGTGAGGGTGTGCTGTTTATTAACTACGATACCATTACCGAACCTTTGAATGTTAAGAAGTCCACAGCACGCTTTGGAAAAGGTGATATCTCGGCTTATGAAGTGTATTGCGGGGCGGTGGATAAACTTAAAAAGGATACTAGCAGTGAAACTCAATACTTGACTAGTGGCTCTGTTATGCAACCTTGTTACGTTCATTGTGTGGTAAACAATGAAGGCTGGAAACTGGTTCGTTACTTTGATCGTAATGACGATGGGCTTGATAACCAATACGAATTATATGACCTAAATACGGATATTAATGAACGGCATAATCTTGTGGTTTATAATAACTTTCCTGAGGTTTATCATCCAAACGGTTGTTTGCCCCCACGCAATAATGAAATCGCTGATAGGGCGGAGGAATTGAAAGCGTTGATGGACACACTGGAAGAAGAAATGCTCACCCCCATAAACAAAGCTACGCCACTGGTTTAATAGTAGCGTTACTGGTAGGAGCGGCGTCCCGCCGCGATATTTTGCGTAGCAAAATCAATTCTTTAGACAAGGCTGCGCCTTGTATCGCGGCGAGATCGGTATATGGATATACCTTATTAGAGCAATGCAGGGAGCAATTGCCAACGCAGCTCCTACCTACCAAATTGTGATTCTAGTCCTAAGGAAAACAATTCTATCTTACTGATTTATAAATGAATAACTCTTAAGTAAGTGCCATTTGGCGCTGACCCCTCTTTTGTTTAAATCGCTTGCACCCATTCGGATTTGGTGACTGTGTAACCATAGCGGCGTAACAACGAAATTACCGCTGGCATGTGCCTTGCGCCATAGATGATGGCGGTGGTTTGAGGCTTGTTTGCGTTCGACTCTATATGGCTTTTTAATACTTCGAGTAATACTTCATCCCTGTCTTTGATCAGCGCTTGTTGAAAAGCTTCATTCGCTTGTTCGTCTGCATATTCTTTTGATTCAGGTAGGCTGTCGACGGTGTGCCCTTTAGCCATTGAGTGTCGGGTGGCGGTCAAATATCGCCAACAGCCATAAAGGGGAGACAGTAGCAGAATGAGTTGGCGAAAGTACCACGGAATTTTTCTCCATGACTCGTAAAATGCTTCAGCAGTGGTATCACCATGAATGAGGTTAAGGCCACGGTTTTGTAATGACAGGGCACTGCGTTGCGTGACCAACCCTAGTGATTTTCGTTTGACGACTAATTTATACGATTGCACCAAAAACCAACTTTTTGTCGATTTCACTCCCTCGTAAACCACATTGTCACAAGCGTCGAGTCTTTGATCTATGTTGGCGTAATACAGTGGATCGCCGATATGAACCATGGGAAAAATCAAAAACTTTAACTTTTTGTCTGGGCTAGACAGCTCGTAAAAAGCGCTGCGCAGGCCTAAGATGCTGCTTTCTAGAAACTGCATGGTTTTTCCTTTTTGCAGGAGAAGTGGTGGGAGGGTTAGTTTATCGTAATTTTGAGTTTGAGTTTGAGTTTGAGTGTGAGCGTGAGTCTGTTTGTTGGTCAGGGCTTATGGGATTAAACTGAACAACAAACGATTGGCCATTGTTCAATTTGGTTATTTGCTGAGGAACTATGGTAGGAGTGAGCTCCAGCTCACGATTAATTGGCGCAGCCAATTCGAATTTGATTGGTCTACGACCAATATCGCGAGC
>JABSOG010000406.1 GCA_013216025.1 Algicola sp.
CTATGAGTTGCGAGCCTTCTCTGACCAGTGTGGCTGATAGTGTGATTTGCTCATCTTCAATTGCGGCTTCGACAAGGGCTCTGCCCATGCGACCATTTACGCCGTAGATGGCGATTGCTGTTTTCATGTTTTTGCCTCTTTGCTAGACATAAAAAAGCCGGACATTGTCCGGCTCTTTTTATTAATGAGTCAAATCATCAAAGAATTTTTTGACTCCGTCAAAGAATCCTTTTTCTTTTGGCCGATAACGGGCGACTTCATCGCCTGTGCCCATGGACTCTTCGAGTTGACGCAAAATGCTCCTTTGCGTTTCAGTCAAATTAATCGGAGTTTCGATGATCACTTTACAAATCAAATCACCAACACTGCCGCTTCGTACTGACTTAACCCCTTTGCCGCGCATTCTAAACATCTTGCCTGACTGGGTTTCATTAGGCACCTTCAAACGGGCTTTACCGTCAAGCGTTGGTACTTCGATATCGCCACCCAGTGCCGCCTGAGTGAAACCGATAGGCACTTCGCAATAAAGGTTATTACCATCACGGGTAAAAATATTATGGTCCCTGACATGGATTTGCACATACAAATCACCAGATCCTGCACCAAACTGCCCTGCTTCACCTTCACCTGACAAGCGAATACGATCGCCACTGTCAACACCGGCCGGAATTTTAACCGACAGAGTTTTGGTTTTCTCAACACGGCCCTGACCATGGCATTTCTGACACGGGTCGGCAATGACTTGACCACGACCCTGACATGTAGGACAGGTTTGCTGGACTGCAAAAAAACCTTGTCTCAGATGAACCTGACCAGAGCCTTGGCAACCCGGACAAACCTTAGGTGCACTACCTTTTTTCGCGCCAGAACCTTTACACGGATCACAACTCACCCAAGTGGGTACGTTGATTTCGACACTTTTGCCTCTAACCGCATCTTCAAGATTCATTTCGTAGTTATAACGCAAGTCTGCGCCACGCTGTGCACGGGACTGCCTTCGACCGCCCCCACCGCCCCCACCAAAGATATCACCAAATACGTCACCGAAAATATCACCAAAATCAGCATTGCCACCGCCACCCCGATTAGGATCGACACCCGCATGACCATACTGGTCATAAGCTGCGCGCTTTTGTGAATTGGTCAAGATCTCGTAAGCTTCTTTGATTTCCTTGAACTGTTCTTCTTTTGCTTTGTCACCCTGGGTTCTATCAGGGTGGTACTTCATCGCAAAGCGCTTATAAGCTTTCTTTATTTCACGTTCGCCGGCATCTTTAGCGACACCCAATACTTCGTAATAATCACGTTTAGACATATCTGACAACTAACTCTTTATGATCTGAAAACAAACACGGGTGCAAGGAAATAAATCCCGACACCCGCTGGTTACTTAACAATAAACGTTGGTTTATTTATCATCTTTCACTTCTTCAAACTCGGCATCCATGACGTCATCGTCCTGAGCTTTAGATGCTTGTGGACCGGCATCTGAGCCTGCATCTGAACCCGCGCCGCCAGCAGCCTGAGCTTTGGCTTGGGCAATCTCACCCAACTTTTGTGCAGCGGTCATCAAAGCCTGAGACTTAGCTTCCAATGCTTCTTTATCATCACCTTTAACGGCTTCTTCCAAATCAGTAAGGGCTGCATTAATCGCCGTTTTGTCTTCTTCAGGCAAATCATCACCCGCTTCTTCAACCTGCTTGCGAGTGGCATGAACCAATCCGTCAGCCTGGTTGCGCGCTTGAATCAGCTCTTCGAACTTCTTGTCTTCTTCTGCATTGGCTTCGGCATCACGAACCATCGCTTCGATTTCCTCCTCAGACAAACCTGAAGAGGCTTGAATGGTGATCTTCTGCTCTTTACCTGTATCTTTATCTTTAGCAGATACATGCAAGATACCATCGGCATCAACATCAAAAGTCACTTCAATCTGTGGTACACCGCGCTGTGCAGGACGGATACCTTCAAGGTTGAACTGGCCCAGAGACTTGTTGTCGACAGTACGCTTACGCTCACCTTGCATTACGTGAATGGTAACCGCAGCCTGATTGTCATCAGCCGTTGAGAAAGTCTGTGACTGTTTGGTTGGGATAGTGGTGTTTCTTTCGATGACCTTAGTCATCACGCTACCCATGGTCTCAATACCCAAAGACAAAGGAGATACGTCAAGCAACAATACGTCAGTAACATCACCTGAAAGTACGCCACCTTGAACCGCAGCGCCTACTGCTACGGCTTCATCAGGGTTAACGTCTTTACGTGGCGCTTGACCAAAGAAATCAGTAACCGCTTTTTGTACTGCTGGCATACGTGTTTGACCACCAACCAAAATAACGTCATGAATATCGCCAACAGACAAATCAGCGTCTTTCAATGCTTTTCTCACAGGCTCTAGAGTGGCGGCAACCATATCTTCTACCAAAGATTCTAACTTGGCACGAGTGATCTTAACGTTCATGTGCTTAGGACCAGTCGCATCAGCAGTCACATAAGGCAAGTTAACATCAGTGTGCTGGGCAGTAGACAATTCGATTTTGGCTTTTTCAGCAGCTTCTTTAACACGCTGCATCGCCAGAGGGTCTTGACGCAAGTCAATGCCTTGGTCTTTTTTGAACTCAGCAACAAGATAGTTGATCATGCGGTTATCGAAATCTTCACCACCAAGATGAGTATCACCATTGGTCGCCAATACTTCGAAAGTCTGCTCGCCGTCTACCGCGTCGATTTCGATGATAGAGATATCAAATGTACCACCACCCAAATCGTATACTGCAACAACATTGTCGCCTTTTTTCTTATCAATGCCATAAGCCAGTGCCGCAGCTGTTGGTTCGTTGATAATACGTCTAACTTCAAGACCTGCGATACGACCCGCATCTTTAGTCGCCTGACGTTGTGAGTCATTGAAGTAAGCAGGTACCGTGATAACGGCTTCTGTCACTTCTTCGCCCAAGAAATCTTCGGCAGTCTTTTTCATTTTTTTCAAGATTTCAGCAGAAATCTGTGGAGGTGCCATTTTACCGCCACGGCTTTCGACCCAAGCATCACCGTTATCGGCTTCAACAATGTCGAACGGCATGATGTCGATATCACGCTGAACTTCTTTGTCTTCAAAGCGACGGCCAATCAAACGTTTGATGGCATACAGGGTGTTTTTAGGGTTGGTAACTGACTGACGTTTTGCAGGTTGGCCGACCAATGTCTCATTATCATCCGAATAGGCAATAATTGAGGGCGTGGTGCGATCCCCTTCCGAATTTTCGATGACCCGAGGGCTATCGCCATCTAACACAGCCACACAAGAGTTTGTGGTGCCCAAGTCAATACCGATAATTCTACCCATGATAGCGTTCTCCAATTAAATTTGATTCATGTTACTTAGTTGAAATTATAGGTGGGGGTTAAAAATTGACTTTTCAACACCACAGCAAGAATATTTCGTCACAATTCGATATTTATTTCTTTATTGGGCTGGCCCCCCTATAATGTCAGCCGTTAAATAACCCCTCTCAACAACCCCTATTAAGATAGAGCGAAAACAAAATGCCATTATTAGACAGCTTTAAAGTAGACCACACCATCATGAACGCGCCGGCTGTACGTGTTGCCAAAACCATGGAAACGCCAAAAGGCGACACTATCACCGTTTTTGACTTACGTTTTTGCGTTCCTAACAAAGACATCATCTCTGAAAGATCAATCCATACGCTTGAGCATTTGTTTGCCGGTTTCATGCGCGATCACTTAAACAGCGACAATGTTGAAATCATCGACTTGTCACCTATGGGCTGCCGTACCGGTTTTTATATGAGCCTAATTGGTACGCCGACTGAAGAGCAGGTATCTGAGTCTTGGATGGCCGCAATGAAAGATGTTGCAGGTGTTGAATCTCAAGATCAAATTCCTGAATTGAATCTGCATCAATGTGGTACCGCAGAAATGCACTCTTTGGATGAATGTAAAGTAACGGCAGCATTGATTGTTGAGCAAGGCATCGGCATCAACAAAAATGAAGACATCACTTTGAGTGACGATTTCCTGGCCGGCCAATAAATCCTCGCTGCTACGCTACGCAAGGATTTATATACAATGGCGCAAAAAGAGGCGCCCTTGTGGTAAAAGACAAAAACAAAAAAACCGACTTTTAGTCGGTTTTTTTGAGTTTTATATAAAAGATCCCACCGGAACCAGACCCGAACAGTCCAGCGCCCCTAATGTGGGAGATTTTATCTTTAGGCTGTAATATCTAAAGGTTCAGAAGGCGCTTTAGAAACCATCACCATCGCAGGACGCAACAAACGACCATTCAATACATACCCTTTTTGCATCACAGCAGTCACAGTATTAGGCTTAAGCTCTGCATTCTCTTGCATTGACATCGCCTGATGGCGCTCAGGGTTAAATGATTCATCTTGTGGATCAACCACTTCCATACCGAACTTTTCAACAGTTGAGATAAAGCTCTGGTAAGTCATCTCAATGCCTTCGACCACGGTTTTGACCGCTTCATTTTCTTTATCCGAGAACTGAATGGCCCGTTCCAAGTTATCCAGTACCGGCAACAAATCAGAAGCGAATTTTTCCAGCGCAAACTTGTGCGCCTTTTCTACGTCCTGAGCGGAGCGACGGCGCATGTTTTCGACTTCTGCCTTGCCACGGATCACCGAATCTTTCTGATCTTCAACTAGTGCCTCAGATTTTTTCAGGGCCTTTTCAAGTTCAGCGATACGCTGGGCATCTACACTCTGGACAACCTCTTCGGTTTGTTCAACTGGCGCTTCCTCATTGTTCGCGTCAATGGCGGCTTGATCAGTAGCTTGATCAGTGGCTTGTGCAGTGGCTTGATCAGTGGCTTGATCAGTGGCTTGATTGAGCTCTTCAGACATCTAAAATTTCTCCAAAAATATAAACTGCCAATATAATGGGGCTTGAAAAACCACTTTCAAGTTTAACGTGATTTTTTTATTGTTCAGGCTATACTCACAACAACACTCCCTTCTAATATTATAAAGAACAAAACGCTTATGTCTCAGGCCTTTAGCTGTATTGGACTCATCGGAAAACCCAATCATCAGGGCGCAAACAATACCCTGATCTCATTGTACAACTTTTTAAAAGCCAGAGACTTGCGAGTCATTGTCGACTCTCGTATCTCCCCCGGCATGGACATTATTGATATCGAATCACTTGAATTGGCCGATTTGGGCAAAGTTTGCGACCTAGCCATTGTTGTTGGTGGTGACGGCTATATGCTCGGCGCAGCCAGAACGCTGTCAAGATTCGATGTGGCGGTAATTGGTGTTAACCGAGGTAACTTGGGGTTTCTCACCGATTTGGACCCAGAGAGTTTCGAAGCGCCACTGACAGACGTCCTCGATGGCAAGTTTCAAGTTGAATACCGCTTTTTACTTGAAACCCGGGTGATCCGCCAACAGCAACAGATCAGCGTTAATTGCGCCGTTAACGAAGTGGTATTACACGCTGACAAAATCGCTCACATGATTGAATTTGAAGCCTTTATAAAAGACCAGTTCGTCTTTCGTCAGCGCTCCGATGGTCTCATTATTTCAACCCCCACCGGTTCAACCGCGTATTCATTGTCGGGTGGAGGGCCAATTTTAAACCCCAACCTTGACGCAATATCCATGGTACCGATGTTTCCACACACCTTAAACAGCCGTCCTTTGGTGGTCGACAGCAACAGCGAAATCAAACTCAAAGTTTCACCAGATAATGATGCCGACATGCAAGTAAGCTGTGACAGTCATATTTCTGTGACCGTGCTCGCAGGTGATGAAATCATCGTGCAAAAGAGTGCTAATCGACTCAAACTTGTTCATCCTGAAGATTACAGCTATTACAGGGTGTTGCGTAAAAAGCTCGGTTGGGGGAGTCAGTTGTATTAGTTTTTTGTCGTTTTTTCCGACAAAAAGCTTGATTTAAACTCAAACACTGTTAACTTATACAGTAACACTGTAATTTAAGAGTTTTAGTCATGTTGTGTCATCTGCAAATACGAAGTCTTGCCATAGTAAAATCCCTTGAGATAGAGTGGTCGCCGGGTATGACCGCCATTACCGGTGAAACCGGCGCGGGCAAATCCATTGCCATCGATGCGCTATCTTTGGCGCTTGGTGAACGGGGCGAGGCCACCATGGTCAGACCCGGCAGCGACAAAGCCGAGGTTATCGCCACTTTTGACATCAGCTATTTACCCAATGTATCCAAATGGCTTGTCAAAAATGACCTAAGTGATGAGAATGATTGTATATTACGCCGGGTGATCTCCAAAGAAGGCCGCTCACGAGCCTATATCAACGGCTCTCAAGTCCCCTTGCAACAAGTCAAACAAATAGCTGAATTACTGGTCAGTATTCACGGTCAACATGCCCATCAACTTTTGGCCAAAGCTGAATACCAGCAACAATTACTCGACCAATATGCCGGCCATGTTAATTTGCTAACCGCCGTAAAAAAGCAGTATCGTCATTGCAATACCATCGAAAAAGAATATCAAACCCTACTTAAACAACAATCCGAGCGCGATTCACAAAAGCAATTGCTCGAATATCAAGTCAGCGAACTCAATGAATTCTCACTGCAAACCGGCGAGTTTGAACAGATAGAAGAAGAGCACAAACGCCTGTCTCATGGTCACGAGCTATTAAGTCAGTCACAACAATACCTAGATTCCTTGTTCGACAGTGACCAAAACACGGCTTACAGCATCGTTAACGATGCCGCCCACAGTTTTGCCGAATTGGCACAAATTGACGAACAATTACAACCTATGGCCGATTTATTGTTTGAAGCGTCGATCCAAATTGAAGAGGCCAGCGCTGATATCCGCGATTATTGTCAAAGTGTCGAACTTGATCCTGCGCGTCTCACCGAAGTTGAAGAACGAATGACCAGAACATTGAACCTATCACGCAAACATATGGTCGCACCTGCTGTTCTGGCAGAACATCACGCTCAATTGGCACAAACCCTGGCTAGGCTCAACAGTGATGAAAGCCGCCTAGAGACGCTTGAGACAGATATTCAAGCGGCCAAAGAAAGCTACCTGAAACACGCGCTCAAACTCAGCAAGAGCCGCGAAAAGTCAGCAGTGAAATTAAATAAGCTCATCACCCAAAGTATGCGAAGCCTGAATATGCCCGATGGGGTGTTTAAGGCACAAATCGCCTCTGACGAAGACAACCTGCTGTCGGCTGGGGG
>JABSOG010000407.1 GCA_013216025.1 Algicola sp.
GCCCAAGCTGTTGGGGTTGTGTGAATTGTGTGTGAAGTGTTTAAAGCCTTTGCTCTTACCTTTGCTTAGGCCAAGAGATTGGTTTAGGCCAGCATCAAATGTACCAATCCACAGGGTTTGATTTTTGTCTTGAAAAATAGACATGACGACATCTTGACTTAAACTCTCCGAGTTTGATGCCTGATGTTTAATGTGACCAAATTGCTGCTGTTTAAGGTCAATTTTGTTGATACCACCAGCCAGCGTGCCAACCCAGACAAATCCCTTTTTGCTTTGATAGATTGAATGTACCCCGTTGTTACTCAAACTGTGAGGGTCTGACGATCGATGTTTGTAGTGGACAAACTGCTGACTGTTCGCATCAAAGCGGTTTAAGCCGTCATCGGTACCAATCCATAATGAGGTGCTGTTGCTTTCGGAGAAGGTTTTTGCGGTAATTGAGGGTCTTATCATGGTCCTAATTTTGTCGTTGCTTAAGCTGTCGGGATCGGACGTTTGATGTTTAAATGACGTAAAACTTTGAGTTTTGGCATCAAAGCGGTTTAATCCGCCGCCATAGGTGCCCAGCCACAGAGTACCTTTATTATCCTCGACGATGCTGTAAACGCTGTTGTGACTGAGACTCTTGGGATTGGCAGATTGATGGACAAAATGGTCAAAACGTGCGGTTTTACGATTAAACCGATTCAAGCCGCCATCGGTACCAACCCAAAGTATCCCTTGTTTATCTTCATAGATGGCGCGAACGATGGCGTGACTCAGGCTGCCTTTGACGGATTGTTGGTGTTGAAAATGATTGAATTGGGTTTGGTCATCATTGAATTGATTTAATCCGCCACCCTGGGTGCCAACCCATAAAACGCCGCTGGCATCTTGATAGATTGCTGTGACATGATCATGGCTTAAACTGTTGGGGTCTTTCAAATCGTGCCTGAAATGTTTAAAGCGTTTGCTGTGGCTGTCATATCGGTTTAACCCACCACCTTGCGTGCCTATCCACAGGGTTTTGTTACTGTCTTCAAAGATGACGGTGATCATGCCACTAGAGAGGCTATGGGGGTTTTGTGAGTCATGCCTGAAATGTTTAAATTGGTAGCCATCATAACGATTGAGGCCATCATAAGTGCCAAACCACATAAAACCGTTATAGTCCTGAAAAATGGTTTCAACGGAGTTTTGTGACAAACCATCAGCAATAGACAGCCGGGTGAATCGGCTTTCTGTATAAAGAACTGTGCCCGACGATTGAGCGGTTAGGCTGTGCAGTACCATAAAAGAAACCAGAAAAAGCAAAGTTACTTTAAATAGCACCGTTTTTAACAGAACTGGTTTTATGAAAACCATTTTACTAACAATATCAAGGTGCAAGGTGTCTTTCATCACTGTTTTTGGGGTTAGTGGGCATTATAGTCAAAGCATAGCTTAATAGCTGGGGACGATGACTTTAAACCTGTGGTTTTGCTTCAATCGGGCCTCTAAGATTGCTACCCTGTGTTAAACCCTCATTAGAGCTGGATTTTGATCTTATGAAGCACCTTATCACCGTCGTTATTTTCATTGTTATGCCCATTTTGATGTCTTTTGGCAGCGCAGCGAGTGCCAATGAAAAGTCAGCAAAACCCACATTTTACGCAGTAATGCAGCATTGGATGGCTAACGGCGGCAATTTGCATCAAATGACGACTGTATTTGGCAAGCAACCGATTAAAAGCGGTGAAGATGCTTTGGCAATAGCCGATGCGATGAAGAAAATACCGCTCAAAACGCCACCGAGTTATGATTTGTTAAGTTCTAATTTGTTTACGTTGCTTGGGTTTATTCAAAATGTTTCCTCTCAAAAAGCCTTTGATGTGGTGGTTGATAAAGCCTTGCCACCACTGAGAGACATACTCAAGGTTAGGCTTAAAAACCCACAGAACCGCGAAGAAGACCTGATGTTTTTGTTTAAAATACTCGCGATGTATCAACAACAACAAGATGCGGTGTTAATCGCACAAATAGCGCAGTCGGGTTTTGGCCAAGGCCATTATTTGTGGTCACTAATTTTTGAGATTTTTGATAAAGATCACGACCACCATCAACTACTCATCAAGCAATTAAGCACGCCACTGCCTAAGGGGGTCATTGCTATTGCCTATTTAGATTTGGTTAATAGCCATGCGATAAACAACAATCTCAAAGAGCACCCATTCAACTCACCTGCTGGCATCAAACGACTTAAAGGGTGGCTGTTAGATACCGACCAAGAAAAATTCAGCTACGCACAAAGTGCTGTTGCGGCATTGCCATTTATAGACAAACCAAAACCACTGCTAAAGATTGCGGTTAATCATTCAGATATAAATGTACAAATGGAAGCGGCTTGGGCTTTGGCAAAATTAGGCGATGCGCAAGGGATAAAGCGGCTCAAACAATGGGCATTGAATGTTAACACCAGCCGGGTCGCTACCCGTTATTTGCAGGAGTTGGGCTTAGAGCATGAAATACCGCCAAAGGCATTAAAACCTGATTTTGAAGCGATGGCTGAATCGGTTAACTGGTTGACGCACCCCAATGAGTTTGCTCGGGCGCCAGACAAAATAGAACTTTTGGATACCCGTGAGATTTTTTGGCCACCGACCAATGACAAAAGATGGGTTTGGTTGTTCAATTACACTTATGATGGGGCAGAGCCCGGACAACAAGCGGATACTGGCGTTGTGATGGCCGGTTCAATCACTTTCTCGCTGTTCAGTGAGACTTCAAAACAGATGAAACCCTTAGATATTTATGGGCTGCATTGCGCTCGGGAATTGGCAAGTAATAACGACGCTAGGGCGCCACAGCACCTAACGGCCGAGGCGGGTGTTGTCATTCTTAAAAAGTATAATCCTGCGCTGGGTTTGTAAGGGACTTAAACACCTTTCTTACGCGCCACATAAATCTTGATGCTCACAAAAGCAATCACACCAAAAACAAAGTTACCAGCAGCCTGACCGTAGAGAATGCCCTCAAGGCCATAATATTGGTTGCCCAAATAGATGAAAGGGATGGTGCCTATGGTCGCTTTAGACCAGTTCATCACGGTTGAATATTTGGGGTTGCCGAGGTTATTAAACACCGCATTGCTGACAAAAGTAATGCCGGTGAACAAAAACATGACCGAGGTAAATTGTAAAAATAAGCTGAGTAACACTTCGGCATCGCCAGTGGCGCTGAACAGCTCGACAATTAACGGCGACAGCAGCCACAACAGACCCCACATCACGATGGAGTAAACCGCCGTTAGCAGGTAAGAAAAGTTGATGGTTTGCTCGATACGGTCATAAACTTTGGCACCAAAATTTTGGCCGACAATAGGCCCGATAGAGCCAGACAACGCAAAGACAATCGCAAAGGCAATGGGCACGATACGCCCGACAATGGCATACCCGGCGACTGCGCTGGCACCATAAATCGCTACGGTGCTGACGATGTAAGCGTTGCCAATTGGAGTGGCCAGATTGGTTAGTATTGCCGGAATCGAAATTGAGAAGAACTCTCGGCTGTGTTTGAGTATTAGGTCGAGGTTAACTTTGACAAAAAAGTCGTGGGTTTTGACCAGCAACCGTATGGCGACGATCATCATGACAATTCGCGCGACAACGGTTGCCCACGCTGCGCCTTCAATGCCCATGTCAAAGCCAAAAATCAAAATGGGATCAAGCACCGCGTTAACCAAACTGCCCGACAGGGTTGCATACATCGCCAGTTTTGCTTCGCCCAGGCTTCTAAGTCCGGAGTTGGCGCACATGGTACTGGCCAAAAAGGGCAGGGTGGGCACCACAATCCACAAATAGCTGCTGGCAAAATCTAGCGTTGGGCCTTTTGCCCCGACCTGGACTAAAAGCCATTGAAGAAAAGGAAAAATCAACACCATGATCAGAATCGATAACATGATTGCGATGGCGTGAAAGGTCGAAAACAGGCTTCTGGCGAGATCCGGTTTTTTTTGGCCCAGCGTACGTGCGGTGACGATACCGGTGGTGATGGACATGCCAATGCAAAATGAGATGTTGAAAAAAGAGATTAGTCCGGCAAAACCGATGGCTGCGGCGAGTTCTTCTTGACCGAGCATACTCAGATAAAACATATCCAGCAGGTCGACCATGAAGATGCCAATCAGCCCCACCGTTGACGACAGGGTCATGGTCATCACATGTTTGGGTATGGAACCTTCGAGGAATTTGGCCGTTGCAGTTTGTGGTTTTGACATGTTTTACCCGTTTTTAGGCGTGTTAACGCATGGTTTAGCTAGGCGCTAAGGTTAACAAAAGGGCAAAAGTATAACGTCCAAAGTTTGATGCGTCTAATCGGTGCGATAAGCGATCAGGAGGGTGGTCATGGTTATTACGATTGGTGGTAAATAACTTGGCCATATTAAGGTTAAATTATCAATAACTTAACGTTATGATATGCTCAACAATTGGCATAGGATGTTTGGGTCTTGTGTCGTTATACTGATAGTTTTTGTCCATCTGGGAGTAAACATTGAATCAAAGCAAAATAGCCATCCTTTTATCCTTGTCATCATTGCTGAGCCTTACTGCCCACGCTGTTGATTTTACCGTTAGCGGTGTGGTGACGGATGAGTTTAATCAACCCTTGGCTGGCGTTTCTGTTAGCTTGGCTGACAAAAACATGCCGGGGCATAGCGTCAGTAATAAACAGGGCCAATTTTCAATTGGGTTGCATAAAAAGGACGTGTACCAGCTGCGATTTAGCAAAGCCCATCACTATAGCAGTGTGCAAACTTTTAGTTATGGTGAATTAAGCGGTCAGGGTGAATTTAGTGCTCAGGGTCAATTGGCTGGCCTGAACGCGCCAGTGACCTTGGTTGCACAGCAGCCGGGGCGGGTGATGCTGGCATTTGGTGGTGATGTGATGATGGGTCGGCGCTATTATCGACCTTACTTTGGTGATGAGGTGTTGCTCAACGCCACTGAAAATGACAGCGTCAAGACAACTCAAAGTAGGGCGATTGTCGAGCATATCAAGCCCTATATGAGCTTGGCCGATTTGGCTTCGGTGAATCTAGAAACCCAAATTGCCCAAAGTAAACCCGAGCAACGGGCGAGTAAATTTGTCACCTTTTTTTCTCGGCCACAAACGTTAGATGCGTTAGCTTGGGCTGGCATCGATTATGTTTCACTGGGCAACAATCATACCTATGACTATTTAAAATCTGGTTTGGCCTCGACAATGACATTTTTGCAAGACAGTTCGCTTGGGTTTTCTGGGGCGGGTTTTAACCAGCAACAAGCATTAAAGGCCTACCGGACAAAACTCAACAACACATCACTTTCTTTGCTGGGTTATGTTGGTTGGGAGGGCAGTTCGCAACCGACTCAAACGGCCACCAGTGATCATGGTGGGGCGGCCTATGGTTCAATGGCCAATATTTTGGCTTCGGTTGAGCGTGAAGTGCAACAAAACCGGGTGACCATTTTGCAATACCACGGCTCACAGGAGTATGCAAATAACCCGACAGGTGTTACCGAACAACGCTTAAAGTCTGCGCTGGATGCGGGCGGGGCATTGGCCATTGCGCATCATCCGCATGTGACTCAGGGCATTGAATTGTATGATGGCAAACTCATCGCTTATTCAATGGGCAATTTTATTTTTGACCAAAACTTCAGTGCCACCCAGCACAGTTTTATTTTGTATGTGTGGCTGGATGAGGGCAAGTTTAGTCGCGCTGAAATTGTACCTTTGTATATCAAAGGCTACAAACCCACACCCGCCACCGGAATGCACCGTCATATACTAATGAAACGACTGACCGCACTTTCGGGTGCTAGGGGCACTGTTATTTCGCGTTCTGGTGGTCATGGCGTGATCACATCAGACAACAAGCAAACTGCGAGACCCGAAGTAGATCACAAGGTGGTTTATAAGGTACGGCTGGCAGCAAATGAACGAACCGCCAGCTTGTATCATTTACCTTGGGAGCGGCAATTAACCCAAATTGAAGGTTTAAACGGTCGTAAATACCGCTTGGGCGTTAACCTGATTAACGGTAGCGATTTTGAAAGTTTTGCTAGCTTTAACAGCCGTGAGCGTGGCTGGTTATATGACAAGTCGGCGGCAACGTTGAATGACTATGGTTATAGCGGACAACACAGTCTGGCACTTATCTTGGCACCATCAAAGCCTGCTGTGTTTGGTATGCAGAGTTTTCGACGGGTTTATTCAGCCAGCCAGCCAATGACAATAAAGGCCAGAATTAAAACCGGGCAAAAAGTCAGGGCACGGTTTTATTGGCAAGGTCGGAAAAATCGGCAAAAGCTGATGGATGCATTACAAAACGGTGAAAAGCATTTGATTGCGACCAAAGAACTGCACAGTGGAGCCGATTGGCAATCGGTCGAGGTTGATTTTAATTCACCCAGAGTTGGTTATCGCGGTTATAGAATACTGGTTGAATTCGAACTTTTAGACGGTGCCGCCAGCCAAGTAGACGGTGCCGCCAGCCAAGTAGACAGTGCGCCAAGCCAATTAGACATTGATGATTTTGCCTTAATAGAGTGGCAAACCGCCTATAGTGCACGGCCTGAACCGGCTTTGTTGTCAGATAAGAGCCGGGTTGTTACTTATATTGGACTCGATAAACCGTCAGTAGAACCACTGACTTTAACCTTGCGTTAGAGGCGCATTGGCACCACCCCACAAAGCCGCATCAAGCGGCTGCATAAGGCCTTGATGAAATTGAAAACCATTATCTCGGTCTTGGCGAATGAGCAAAGGCCCATCCAGATCGACAAATTCGGCGTATTGGCTTAATAAAGACGCCGGGGCCATGGCCAAAGAGCTGCCAACCATGCAGCCTAGCATAATGGCAAATCCGTGTTGTTGTGCTTGTTGTGCCAGCTTTACGGCTTCAGTTAATCCGCCGGTTTTGTCTAGTTTGATATTAATCACTGCGTAGCGGTCTTTCAGGTAGGCCAAGTCTGCCGTTGTATGGCAAGATTCATCAGCACATAAAGGCACTGGCGATTCAAAGCTCAGCAGCGCCTGATCTTTACCCGCAGGCAGTGGTTGCTCAATCAAAACAACCCCCAACGATTTTAGTTGTGCTGTGTAGTTGGTTAAATCATCGATAGACCAACCTTCATTGGCATCAACAATAAAACGGCTTTGTGGTGCCGCTGTCGCAATTGCGGTCATTTTGGCAATGATGTCTTGATTGTCTAGTTTT
>JABSOG010000408.1 GCA_013216025.1 Algicola sp.
TTGATATATTTTTGTTGGTTGAGGGGATTTCGCAGGTTTTTACCGTATTTTTCTTTTTTTGCTGGGCGCTGCGCGCCGTGCTTCGCACAAAAGCGGCTCACACGGAGAGGGGCTAGGATAGAGGAACGGTGGCCACGGAGGAAGGGCAAAATCAAAAGATGAAAGGATAAAAAGATGAAAGACTAAGTGTGGAATTTAATGCCTAAAAAACATTTTCCTTAGGACTAAATAGTTTTTCTTTTTTGCTTTTCTCCGTGGCCACCGTTCCTCGCTTCACCCCTCCGTGTGAGCCGCTCTTAGGTGCGTAGCAGGCGCGCAGCGCCAACCCGAAGGGTTAAATGTTTTCGAGCACAGCGGGCGCAAACCGTAGGCTTCACAAAAAATTAAATAAAGCGCCAAAAACACAAAAAGGACAACTACCTTGGCGATCAACTGATGCACTCGGTACTTGTCCTTTTGTAGACTGTTCACGTCGTCAAGAGGTAATATAAATTATCCTGCGACCATGTTTCAGCCGTTTTTAGTAGTTACACAATGGTGCGAAAACACCGCCGCCTGCGTAACAATCATTCAGATCGCTTGTGTAATAGGATACACAGTATGAATATGAGTTACCTGCGCCCCCAGTACAACCACGAAGTGCAATTTGATACCAAGAGTAACAACAATCACCAGCAGCTGTAGTCGACGTGCTCATCAGACCGAAACCAACACTCATGCCCAAAAGCAGAACTTTAGCGAATTTTGAAGTTTTCATAATTTACCTTTTTTTTATTTGTATTATTAAATTAATACCCTTACTTGCGTCCTTCTATACACCAAATAAGGCTATGATCGTGCATGTGTGAACCCGATTCAAACCAAATCCACGCCAGCGAGACTAGCACGGGTCCAACAGGGTTATCAATGTTAACTTCATGTTTATTAGTGTTTATTTTCTGACGCCTTGATATTTCTAACCGATAAACTAAAGGCGATTAAAGCCCAAAAGGTCAAACAGAAACACCCAAAAAATTGGCCAAAAGCTCATGCCCCTGCTCAGTGAGAATTGCCTCAGGATGAAACTGAACACCCTGAATATCATACTTAACGTGCCGCAACCCCATGATCTCATCAACCTCACCATCAGCGGTTTCAGTCCATGCTGTCAACTCAAAACACTCGGGCAGGTTGACTTTATCCACCACCAACGAATGATAGCGGGTTACCTTAAGGGGATTGTTGAGGTCTTTAAACACCCCGGTGTTGGTATGACGGATAATAGAGGTTTTGCCATGCATCACTTTGCGAGAACGGCCAACCGTACCGCCAAACACCTGGGCCATGGCTTGATGACCTAGGCAGACGCCAAGAATAGGCAGCTTTGCGGCGAACTGTTTGATGATGGCCAGTGAGATACCCGATTCATCAGGAGAACACGGCCCAGGAGAGATAATAATACGGGTAGGTGCGAGGGCCACTACTTCTTCGAGTGTGACCTCGTCGTTGCGTTTAACCACAACGGTTTCACCTAACTCACTGATATATTGCACTAAGTTATAGGTGAAGGAGTCAAAGTTGTCGATCATCAAGATCATGGGGTCGAACTAATCCTCAAAGCTTAATCCTCAAACCTTAATCCTCAAAGTAAGTCCCCCAACCATCGTATTCGATGTTGGTTTGCTTGGCCAGTTTCAACATTCTCTCTATATCGGTAAGAATACTTTCATCTTCGAGTGGGCTTTCGATGATCACGTCAAAGCCCAATACCTTTTCACCATCCTCGGTTTCAAACTCTTCGGCATCGGTAACATCCATACCTTGCTTAAAGGCAACCAACGCGGCAGATTCAAGCGCTTCAAAATTGTCGCTCGAAAAATGATGCTCAATCGTGTGCATTGCTTCTTCGTTACTGCCATCTTCTAGTAGTGCATCAATGACTTCTTCAGTGAACGCTTGCCATTCTTTCATTATCTATTACCTTAAATCCTGCTTTTATCAATAGCCTATCGTTAATCGGCATCTTTGAGTTCTTTATCCAGGCTGATGATTTTGTTTTTCATCAACTCTCTCACTTGATCGGCCAAATCGCGAACCCCTGCCGCATCACTTTTCTCAACTTTCCAAGGCTCCATGATCTCAATAATCACCTTGCCGTTGTTCCATCGATTAAGTTTTACTTTGTTGGTTGTACTGCTCAGGCATAAAGGCACAAGCGGTACTTCAGCCTGAATGGCGGTATGAAAAGCGCCCGTTTTAAAAGGCAACAGACCACGGCCATAACTGCGGGTACCCTCTGGAAACATCCATACAGAAATGCCACGGTCTTTAATTTTCTTAACCGTTTGGGCAATGGTATTAAAAGCTTTGCCGCGATGATTGCGGTCAATCAAAATATTACCCGAAAACCAGTATAGCTGGCCGAAGAAAGGGATCCAGCGCAGGCTTTTTTTGCCCACAGTCACGGTATAAGGCTGCACGCCCAGCGCAATTAAAAACAAATCAAGTGAATTTTGGTGATTGGCAACATACACACACGAGCCCAGTTTCGAGATAGATTCTGGTATTCTGATTTCGACTTCGACCCCCAGCAACCACGATATTCTGCCCAACGCCTGCGAAACCAAACGCACATTATTGGGGTGAAAGGGTCGCATCAGGCTAAAAAGACAACCAAAGACACAGACAAACAAAAAATAGCAGAAGATCACAACAATACGAACAGCAGCTATCACAAAATAATCCTTAGCGAATTCATTGGCTCATTATTTATTAAGGTATGAGTTAAGGTAAATGAGGTTGGTGGCACGAAATTCTCGCAAGTATACCTTGCTTTATTCGATAAACCAAACCTGCTTTTTGTGGTCGTTTAGCCTAGGGCATAGTGTATCGGATAAAACCATGTTAAGATCCCAAGGTTATCAACTTATATTGGGTAGTTTAGATTTTGCAAAGCTCGGAATTATTAGACTTTGTCGTCGAAAAAATAGACGACATGAAAGGCCGCGATGTGGTCAAATTGGATGTTCAAAAGAAATCCACCATTACTGATTATATGGTCGTTTGCTCAGGCAACTCCAAACGCCATGTTCAGTCCATCGGCGAATCCGTGTATCTTGAAGCCAAAAACAGCGGCATCAAGATCATTGGCATGGAAGGTAAACAGTTTGGCGAATGGGTGTTGGTTGATTTGGGCGGCGTGATTGTTCACGTCATGCAAGAAAGCACCCGTGATTTTTACCAGTTAGAGAAATTGTGGGCGGAATAACCCATGAAAATCCAGTTGGTCGCCGTGGGCAGCAAAATGCCAGACTGGGTACAAAAAGGTTATCTTGAATACGAGCGCCGCTTTCCCAAGGATTTTTCCCTTGAATTATGTGAAATCGGTGCTGGCAAACGGGGTAAAAACGCCGACATCAAGCGCATTTTGCAGCTCGAAGGCGAAAAAACCCTAGCCGCCATCCCCAAAGGCAACCGCATTGTCACGCTCGAAGTCACAGGCAAACCTTGGACCACAGGGCAATTGGCGAAAAACCTCGAAAGCTGGCAAATGGACGGACGCAACGTCAGTTTGCTGGTGGGTGGACCTGAAGGTTTAGCCCCTTCGTGCATTGCCGCCAGTGAACAAAAATGGTCACTATCAAACCTGACCCTGCCCCACCCGTTGGTGCGCATTGTCGTCGCTGAAAGCCTGTACCGGGCATGGAGCATCAACAACAATCACCCGTACCACAGGGAATAACATGCCCTATCAACAGATCACTATTCGCGATCACAGCTCCGAGTCCAATCTCTTCACTCGGCGGGCCTTTTTCGCATTTATCTTTGTGATCATTCTGATACTGGTGTTATTGTCCAACCTCTACCACTTACAGGTAGAAAAACACGAAACCTATAAAACCCGCTCTAACGACAACCGCATCAGCGTACGCCCCATCGCACCAAACAGAGGCCTAATTTTTGACCGTAACGGTATTTTACTGGCCGAAAATCGCTCGACTTACTCGCTTGATGTGTTGCTCGAAAAATCAGGCAAACCCGACAAATGGTTAAAAAGACTGGCCGATTTACTGGTGCTCGATGACGACTTGCAAAAGAAATTTTCAAAAAAATTCAAACGAACCAGCCGCTTTAAAACCCTGACGCTCAAAAACAACCTCAGCGACCAAGAAGTGGCAAAATTCTCGGTCAACCAACACAAATTTCCCGGCATCAGCATCGAAGCCCGTCTCACCCGCTTTTACCCTTACGGCGAAGCCCTGACCCACGCGCTGGGATATGTCGGAAAAATCAACAAAAAAGAATTAATCAACATCGATCAGGCCGGTAACAGTGCCAACTACGCCGCCAGTTACGACATCGGCAAACAAGGGATTGAACGCTATTACGAAAACGAACTCCACGGCAAAGTCGGCTACCGCGAAGTAGAGATCAACAGCCGGGGCCGAATTTTGCGCACCTTAAAAATCGACGCCCCAATCCCGGGCAACGACCTGATATTAAGCCTCGATATTGACCTGCAAAAAACCGCGCAAGCAGCCCTAATCGGTCGCCGAGGTGCGGTGGTGGTTATCGATGCAAAAGACGGCGGCATATTGGCCCTATACAGCAACCCAAGTTACGACCCCAACCTATTTGTCCATGGCATCAGCAACAAAGACTATAGCCCACTGATCACCTCGCTCGACAGGCCGTTGATAAACCGCGCCACCCAGGGGCGATATCCTCCCGCTTCTACCATTAAACCCTTTTTGGCCCTACTCGGCCTTGAAGATGGACTAGTCACCGAACACACAATAATCAACGACCCGGGTTTTTACCGCATCCCCAGAGTCAAACGCAAATGGCGCGATTGGAAAAAGTGGGGGCATGGCAAGGTTGATTTAAGCATCTCTATTGCCCAATCCTGCGACATCTATTATTACGACCTGTCTTACAAACTGGGGATAGACAAGATCAGCGACTTTATGGGCAAGTTTGGCTTTGGCGAAAGTACCGGCGTCGACATTCATGAAGAAACCGGTGCAATCATGCCCTCTAGAGGCTGGAAAAGAGGACAATACAATCAGCCCTGGTATGCCGGAGACACCATATCGGTCGGCATCGGCCAAGGTTACTGGACCGCCACCCCTTTGCAACTGGCCTATGCCACCGCCACCATAGCCAATAAAGGCATTATTCGCCCGCCCCATTTTGTGATGCAACAGCGCGTGCAAAAAGCTGCCCAAAACGACATCATCAATACCGAAGACCCTGACCGGCCACCGATAGTTTTGCGCGATGACAACCACTGGCAAATAGTCCTCAACGCGATGCGCCAAACCGTTATAAACCCGCGCGGAACGGCCCACAAGATATTCAAAACCGCCAAATATGAAGTCGCAGGAAAAACAGGAACAGCCCAGGTCATCGGCATGAAAGAAGATGAAGAATACGACGAAAAAAAAATCGCAGAAAGAAACCGAGACAACGCCATGTTTATCGGTTTCGCCCCGTTTGACGATCCTCAAATAGTGATTGCCGTTGCCCTGGAAAATGCCGGACACGGTGGATCCGTAGCCGGTCCCGTTGCCCGTAAGATCATGGACAAGTACTTCAACAACAAGGAAAAATTAATCGCCAATGGTCAATAACCCTGCCAAACACTCAATCTGGTTTCGCCTGCATATCGACGTGCCGCTATTGATTGGCCTGTTAGTCTTGATGTCACTGGGCCTTGCCGTGCTGTACAGCGCCAGTGGCGAAAGTACCAGCCAAATGTTTAAACATTCAGTACGTTTGGGCATCGGTTTTATCGCCATGTTCATTCTTGCCCAAATCCCGCCGATGATGTATCGGCGCTGGACACCGGTGTTTTTTGTATTTGGCATCTCCTTGCTGATTGCCGTGCTGGTCATTGGACATGTCGGCAAAGGGGCCCAGCGTTGGCTCGATTTAGGCGTGACCAAATTCCAACCCTCAGAGGTCATGAAACTGGCACTGCCGATGATGATGTCGTGGTACCTGAGCCAATATCACCTGCCATCAAAGTTCAAACACATCGTCATAGGCGCCATAATAATGGCGATCCCAACCTTGCTGATTGCCAAACAGCCCGACCTGGGCACCTCAATTCTTATCGCCTCATCAGGATTTTTTGCGCTGTTTCTCAGTGGCATGAGTTGGGCCTTGCTGGCGTCTTTAGCCGCCTTGGCACCGATTGCTTTATATGTGTTGTGGGAATTTTTCATGCACGGCTATCAAAAACAACGGGTATTGACCTTTTTAGATCCCGAATCCGACCCACTGGGCAGTGGATACCACATCATTCAATCAAAAATTGCCATTGGCTCCGGCGGTGTACAAGGCAAAGGTTGGTTGCAGGGCACCCAATCACAACTTGAATTTATTCCCGAGCGCCATACCGACTTTATCTTCTCAGTGTTTAGCGAAGAATTCGGCCTGTTTGGGGTATTGGTATTACTGAGCATCTACGTCTTTATCATTGCCCGTGGCATGTACATCTCAGTCAAAGCCCAAGAAACCTACGGCAAACTGCTGGCAGGCAGCATCACCTTGACCTTTTTCGTTTATATTTTTGTCAACATCGGCATGGTATCGGGCTTGTTACCGGTGGTGGGGGTGCCGCTGCCGCTAGTCAGTTATGGTGGCACATCAATGGTCACCTTGATGGCCGGGTTTGGGGTATTGATGTCAATCAGTACCCATCGACGCTTATTGGCGCAGGGATAAATAATACGGTGAGAATACTTGCAATAACAATAATTATCCTGATGCTTGGTGGCTGCGTTAACAGTGGCCGCTACGACATGAAATCTGATCAGGCACCACTGCGCAAACCCACCAGTTTAGAGACCAATGATGCCAAACCCGAGTATCAGCCGATTTACCCATGGTCAATCAAGCCCTACACCGTCAGAGGCAAACGCTACGTGCCACTTAAAAGCGCGCAAGACTATCAGGCAACGGGCATTGCTTCGTGGTATGGCCGCAAATTTCACGGCCACAAAACCGCCAACGGCGAAGTGTATGACATGTTCGCCATGACCGCCGCTCACAAAACATTGCCCATTCCCAGCTTTGTGCGAGTCACCAACCTCGACAGCCAAAAAGTAATTATTGTGCGGGTCAACGACCGTGGCCCGTTTCACGACCACCGTGTCATAGACCTGTCATATTCAGCGGCCTATGCACTGGGTATGCTCAACACCGTCACCGCCA
>JABSOG010000041.1 GCA_013216025.1 Algicola sp.
CCGGACCGACAACGTCTTGAACTGATGCTTTATCACCAAGACCTGCCTGTGCGGCCAACACGCTTCCGCCAAAACGGTTGAAGAAAGCGCAGGCTTTGTTGCCGACAGCAACAAAATCTACTTCAATTTCTTTCTCATGCCATTCTTTAACCTCGGCGGTGACCTTTCTGAACTCGTTAGAGTTCAAGCCACCACACAGTCCACGGTCTGACGAAATGACGATGTAACCGACACGCTTGACTTCCCGCTCTTCCAAATAAGAATGACGGTATTCCAAACTGCCCATTGCGATGTGGCTGATGACTTTACGCATGTTGGTTGCATAAGGTCTGGTTGCTGCCATATTTTCCTGCGCTCTGCGCATTTTACTGGCGGCAACCATTTCCATCGCACCCGTGATCTTTTGAGTATTCTGGATACTCCCGATCTGGGTTTTTATCTCTTTTCCGACGGCCATGACCATTTACTCCGAAAAAATTCAACGACTGTGGTGACCCTTAAGGTCACCCCACGATTACCAAGTTTGAGTAGCCTTAAACTTCTCAATTGCAGCTTGAAGGCCACTTTGTATTTCGTCGTTGTAGTTACCGGTAGCATTGATATTGGCCATTAGCTCGGCGTACTCGCTGTTCATGAATGACAACAGGGCAGATTCAAAATCACCGACTTTATTCAGTTCGATTTCTTTGAGATGGCCCTTTTCAGCGGTGAACAATGACACAGCGATTTCAGCAACACTCATAGGTGCATACTGATTTTGCTTCATCAATTCGGTTACGCGCTGACCATGCTCCAACTGGGCACGAGTCGCTTCATCCAAATCAGAGGCGAACTGTGAGAACGCTGCCAATTCAGTGTACTGAGCCAATGCCAGACGAATACCACCACCGAGTTTTTTAACGATTTTAGTTTGTGCAGCACCACCAACACGAGAGACCGAGATACCTGCGTTAACTGGCGGACGAATACCCGCGTTGAACAAGTCGGTTTCAAGGAAAATCTGTCCATCGGTAATCGAAATTACGTTGGTAGGTACAAAAGCAGAAACGTCACCCGCTTGAGTTTCGATGATTGGCAACGCGGTCAATGAACCGGTTTTGCCTTTCACTTCACCGTTGGTATAACGTTCAACGTACTCGGCGTTTACACGAGCGGCACGTTCAAGCAAACGAGAGTGAAGATAGAAAACATCACCCGGGTAAGCTTCACGTCCTGGTGGACGACGCAACAACAATGAGATTTGACGATAGGCTACGGCTTGCTTTGACAAGTCATCGTATACTATCAACGCATCTTCACCACGGTCACGGAAGTATTCACCCATGGTACAACCAGCGTAAGCTGACAAGTACTGCAATGCTGCAGATTCTGAAGCACTCGCAGCAACAACAATGGTGTTGGCCATTGCGCCATGCTCTTCCAGTTTACGTACCACGTTAGAGATGGTCGAAGCTTTCTGACCAATCGCCACGTAGACGCAAGGAATGCCTGAGTCTTTCTGGTTGATGATGGCATCGATGGCCAATGCTGTTTTACCAGTTTGACGGTCACCGATAATCAGTTCACGTTGTCCACGACCGATTGGGATCATGGCGTCAACTGACTTATAACCTGTTTGTAAAGGCTGGTCGACCGATTGACGTTCGATTACGCCCGGTGCTACTTTTTCAACTGGCTGAAAGCCGTCGTTCTCAATAGGACCTTTGCCGTCGATTGGCTCACCAAGGGTGTTTACAACACGACCCAACAAACCACGACCGACAGGTACTTCAAGGATACGACCTGTTGACTTAACTTTGGTGCCTTCTTGCAAATCTGCATAAGGACCCATAACTACCGCACCTACGGAGTCACGCTCCAAGTTCAATGCGATTGCATAACGATTTCCGGGAAGCTCAATCATCTCACCTTGCATACATTCTGCAAGGCCGTGAACACGGATAATACCATCAGTAACAGATACAATTGTACCTTCGTTACGAGCTTCACTTACCACTTCAAACTGTTCAATTCGTTTTTTGATCAGTTCTGAGATTTCAGTGGAATTTAGTTGCATGCTCTAATCCCCAATTACGATTGCAATGCGTCTGTCAGACGGTTCAATTTGCCGCGTATCGTGCTGTCTATGACGATATCTCCGGCTTTTATGACCAATCCACCCACTAACGTGGCGTCGACACTGCAATTTAATTTAACTTTGCGCTCTAGACGTTTCTCTAAAGCAGCGCTTAATTTGTCTATTTTCTCATCGTTCAATTCGATCGCTGAGATGACATCAACAGAAATTTCTTTGATGTGATTTGCGTGCATTTCAGCAAACAGGTCAACCACGGCAGGCAATACCGGTAAGCGGCCATTTTCAGCCATGACTTTAACCAGATTCTGGCCTAGGTCATTAAGCTGTTCACCGCAAACACTGATAAAAACCTCAGCCATTTTGTCGGCCGAAACCGAACCGCTCAGAAAAGCTTTCATGTCGTCGTTTTTTGCCACTTCAGCGGCAAAAACCAACATTTCATGCCAGCCGTCCAAATCTTGACTGTCAACAGCAAATTCAAACGCCGCTTTAGCGTAAGGACGAGCGACTGTGATCATTTCAGACATGCTCAATACCTTATCTAAAGTTCTGTTACCAGTTTGTCTAAGATATCGCTATGTATAGCGGCATCTATTTGACGTTCAAGGATCTTCTCAGCGCCCATAACAGCCAATGCAGACACTTGCTTGCGCAGGTCTTCTTTGGCACGGTTACGTTCAGCTTCAATTTCCGTGTGGCCCTGGGCCATAATTTTTTCGCGTTCTTCGTGTCCACGTTTGGTTTCTTCGTCAACCAACTGTGTTGCACGTTTCTTCGCTTGGTCAATGATTTCAGCGGCTTGCGTTTTAGCTTCTTTAAGCTGCGCAGTGGCTTTTTCACGGGCCAATTCTAAGTCTTTTTCGCCTTGTTCAGAGGCGGCAAGACCCTTTTCAATTTCTTGTTGGCGTGCTTCAATAGCATGTAATATCGGTGGCCATACTTTCTTCATGCAGAAAAACACAAAGAAGAAGAAGGCTATCGATTCACCAATCAGAGTAGCGTTAATATCCACGGCTGCTCTCCTTTTTATTGGTTAATATCGGGGTTCAACAGGACAGCCAAATTTATGTTTTGGTGAACAAAATGAACAAACCGATACCAACACCAATCATCGCGATTGCATCGATAAGACCGGCAACGATGAACATTTTAACTTGCAGTTGCGGTGCCAATTCAGGCTGACGTGCAGCAGACTCCAAAAACTTACCACCCAACAAACCAAAACCAATCGCTGTGCCGAGTGCGCCCAGGCCGATGATTAGTGCTACCGCAATATACGTTAATTCAACCATTTTTATCTCCGAGTTATGTTTAAAATTTAAAATACTAAGTTTACAAATTTACAAATTACAGGTTTTTCAAAAACCCGTTAAAAAATTAGTGATCTTCGTGTGCCAGACTTAAGTAGACGATAGTCAGCATCATGAAGATGAACGCTTGCAAAGGAATAACCAACAAGTGGAAAACCGCCCACATAAAGTGGATTGGCAGTTGGAATAAACCCATCATCGCGATCAGAATAAAGATCAGTTCACCTGCATATAAGTTACCGAACAAACGCAATGCCAGTGACAATGGACGGGCCAGCAGGGTAACCGTTTCCAATACAAAGTTAACCGGATAAAGCAACGGATGACCGAAAGGCTGGGTGGTTAATTCTTTGATAAAACCGCCAACCCCCTTAATTTTGATGGAATAGAAGATAATCAGGAAGAATACCCCAAAAGCCAATGCAAAAGTCAGGTTCAAATCAGTGGTTGGTACCGGCTTCATATAAACATGAGAAGGGTCAACACCCATGAAACCGCCAATGAATTCAGCAATTTTGCCAATCCAGTCAACCGGTACCCAGTCCATCATGTTCATCAACAAAATCCACATGAAAATGGTTAACGCCAAAGGACCGATTAAATCATTTTTGCCATGAAAGGTTTCTTTAACGCTGCGGTTGACAAATTCGACGATCATTTCGACCGCACATTGAAATTTGCCCGGCACACCGACCGTGCTCTTTTTGGCTACAGAGCGGAACGATGCCAGAAAGACAATGCCCAAAGTGATTGACCACAACAAGGTATCGACGTTAAGTACCATAAACCAATGGTCGCCAATACTAACTTGCCAGTTAGTCAGGTGGTGCGAGATGTAAGCCCCGCTGGTTAATTCTTCTGGTGAAGACATGTTTTAAGGTTCCAATTATTGTTGATTAAAGTAAAACGGTGCAAACCAGTGTGTCATCAACGTGATAATAAACGTGATAATCATGGGTTCTATTACCACGTTCAGAAATTTGAAGGCGATGATAAATAACACAAAAGTTGTCAATAATTTCAATGACTGGCCTCGATAAAACGAGGCGGTCACCATTTTTGCCACCTGTGCGCCGACAAATCGGAAAGCATACAGAGCAAAAACAAGGTTCGGAAGGACGGCAACTGTTCCACCGATGACGGCGGAGCGGGCCTTATCAAAATCCCAACCCAAATAAATAATCAAGCCAATCATCAAAACGAAAAGCGCTTGGGAACCGACCAATTTTAATGCCGCTGTTCTGTGCGGTCTGGCAAGTCGATTTGTAGCCACAATTTGTTACACCCAAGTTTTTACAAAGAGACAATTAACGTTTTGTTACACCTGTGTAGATAAGTGTTGATGACGCAAAAAAACTGCGCGGAATTATACCTTTTGCAGGCTGTAATGCAAGCAAACCCAGCCTTTAACACGATTTTATTTGATGAGTTTTGCCATAAGGCAGGTTTTATGCATTATCAGTGATTTATCAGGTCGATTATCTTGTCTAGTTCAGCGAGATTTTTGTAAGAAATAGTTAGCTTGCCTTTGCCCTTGGCATTGTGTTTGATGGCGATGGGCGCCTGAAGATTTTGAGTCAGCTGTTGTTCGAGTAATTCGATGTCTGGGGTTTTCTGGGCGATGACTCTTTCTTTGGCCGGTTCGAAAGCTCTTTTCACCAAAGCTTCGGTTTCGCGAACGGTCAATCCTTTCTCGGCTACTTGACGAGCTAAGTCTTCTTGCATGTCGGCTTCGAGTGACAACAAGGCACGAGCATGGCCCATTTCGATGTCACCGCGCTCAAGCAAGGTTTTGACTTCGTCAACAAGGCTATTCAAACGTAACAGGTTAGAAACGGCCGTACGAGACTTACCAACAGCATCGGCAACGGCCTGATGGGTAAGGTCAAATTCGGTCATCAAACGTTGCAGTGCGACTGCTTCTTCCATTGCGTTGAGGTCTTCACGCTGAATATTTTCAATTAGCGCAATGGCAACGGCAGATTCGTCAGCTACATCTTTGATGAGACAGGGGATTTCTTTGAGGTCGGCCAGTTTGGCCGCACGCCAACGTCTTTCACCAGCAATGATCTCAAATTTGCCCTCATTCATCTTTCTGACCACAATAGGCTGAATGATACCTTGGGCTTTGATTGAGTTCGAAAGCTCTTCCAAAGCGGTTTCTGACATGTCTTTGCGGGGTTGATACTTGCCTGGTACCAATTGTTTTAAGGCAATGATCCGAAGTGACCCGTCTGCGGTATTTTCAGTGTCATGTTCGACTTCTTCGGCAGTAATAGGCGGTTTTTTTGGGGTTAATAGCGCATCAAGACCACGGCCAAGACCACGTTTTTTGGCAGACATAATTCAAATTCCAGGACAATTGAGATTCAGGCAACGCTTTTACGTTGCGCTTTCTTAAGTTTTTCGGCTCGGCGAATAATTTCACCAGCTAAGGCCAAATAGGCTTTAGCCCCGGTTGATGATTTATCGTAATACATCGCCGGAGATCCAAAGCTGGGCGCTTCGGCCAAACGAACGTTTCTGGGGATCACGGTACGGTAAACCTTTTCGCCAAAATGGTTTTTCAGCTGTTCAGAAACATCATTGGCCAGACGATTGCGCGGATCATACATGGTCCTCAAGATGCCTTCAATGACCAAATCAGGGTTAATTACCGCCGCCAGCTGCGAAATGGTATCCATCAACGAGGTTAACCCTTCAAGAGCATAATACTCGCACTGCATGGGCACCAAAATCGAATCGGAAGCCGCCATGGCGTTGACGGTTAACATACTCAATGACGGTGGGCAGTCGATAAAAATAAAATCATAATTGTCTCTGGCGTCTTTGAGTGCCGTTTTGAGTCTTAGCTCACGGGCCAGCATATCCATCATTTTGACTTCGGCTGCGGTGACGTCACCATTAGCCGCAATCAAATGATAACCACCGCTGGTTTCTTTGATGACAGTGTCTTCAAAAGGTTTTTTTTCAACCAGTAATTCGTAACAAGTATCGATGTCTTCGTATTTGTTGACCCCACTGGCCATGGTGGCGTTGCCTTGCGGATCTAGGTCAATCAACAAGATTTTGCGTTTCGTCGCCGCCATGGATGCAGCCAAATTTACAGCTGTTGTGGTTTTACCCACGCCACCTTTTTGGTTTGCAATTGCGATGATTTTACCCAAAATTAACCTCTTTATTTCTGAAAAACAGTGGTTTTATCGTTCTTGTTCATCCCTGAACCCACGATATAAGTTCATCCATGAACAAAACTAAGCTCGCATTTTCTGGTGAAAATGGCTGTATATCCATATACAGCTCTGACAGTCTATATGTTTTAACGTTTTTCCAGAATAACCAAATGGCGTTCGCCGGTTAATTCTGGCACTTCTAATCGTTGAACGGCTGCTACTGTAACAGAATCACCCAATGCTTCAATTTCTTCTTGCGGATATAACCCTTTCAGGGCAAAAAATCGGCTTTTTGGCTCAATTAAATGCGAACACCAATTCACCATGTCGTTCATTGATGCAAAAGCACGGCTGATCACACCATCAAGTTTAATTTCAGGCTGGTGATCTTCAACCCGGCTCTGAACCACAGTGATATTATTCAATTTCAGGGTACTTTTAACATGAGTTAAAAAGCGAATCCTCTTTCCCAAACTGTCGAGCAATACAAAATGTGAATCAGGGTTTGCAATCGCCAATGGAATACCCGGTAAACCCGCTCCAGTGCCCACGTCGATAAAACGTTGACCAATCAAGTGCGGTGATACCACCAAAGAATCGACAATGTGTTTAACCAGCATTTGCTCGGGATCTCTAACAGACGTCAAATTGTACGCTTTGTTCCATTTGACCAGCAACTCGACAAAATCGATGAGCTGGCGTTGTTGTGCTGTACTGATATCTAACTCAGTTTGTTGCAGCAGTTGTTGTAAACGGGTAAGTAACACAAGTGATCCTTTAAGCTGATTTTTGCTGTGGTTTGTGTTCTGATTTCTGCCCTGATTTTTTCAAGAGGCCTTGTTTTTTCATGGCCACCAACAACAGCGAAATGGTTGCTGGCGTAATGCCCGAAATACGTGAGGCTTTACCAATAGTCTCTGGCTGGGCATCATTAAGCTTACTTAGGGCTTCGTTTGACAAGCCCTTGACGCCGGAATAATCGAATTTAAACGGTAGAATAGTATTTTCATTGCGTTGCTGTTTGGCAATTTCATCCTGCTGACGGTCGATATAACCGGCATACTTAATTTGGATCTCCAACTGATCGGCAGCCGTTTTATCGTCAATGCCCGGTCCTACGCCTTCAATCGCCATCAAATCGTGATAATTCACTTCTGGTCGACGTAACAAGTCCTCTAAACTGGCTTCGCGGTTGATGGGAGATTTGAGCAATTTATTAACTTGTGCCACTTGAGCATGATCTTTATGGATCCAGTTTTGCTTTAAACGGGTGCGTTCAATCTCAATATTTTCCATTTTTTGATTGAATATCTGCCAGCGATTATCATCAACCAAACCGAGCTCACGGCCTTTTTCGGTCAAACGAATATCGGCATTATCTTCACGCAATAACAAACGATATTCTGCACGGCTGGTGAACATACGGTAGGGTTCTTTGGTGCCTAGCGTAGACAAGTCATCAATCATGACACCCATGTAGGCTTCATCTCGACGAGGTGCCCAGCTGTCTTTTTCTTGCACTTGCAATGAGGCATTCATACCAGCAATCAAACCCTGAGCGCCTGCTTCTTCGTAACCTGTGGTGCCATTGATTTGACCAGCAAAATACAAACCGGCAATAAATTTGGTCTCTAAAGTTTGTTTCAGATCCCTTGGATCAAAGTAATCATATTCGATGGCATACCCCGGCCGAGTGATATGGGCATTTTCAAAGCCTTTCATCGAACGAACCAGCTCAATTTGAACATCAAATGGCAGGCTGGTAGAGATACCATTGGGGTAAATTTCGTGTGTTGTCAGGCCTTCAGGCTCTACGAAGATCTGATGTTGATCTTTATCCGCAAAACGCGTGATTTTATCTTCAATTGACGGGCAATACCGAGGACCCACACCTTCGATAACACCAGTGTACATTGGCGAACGGTCCATACCTGAACGGATGATGTCGTGGGTTTTTTGGTTGGTGTAAGTGATATAACACGGAATTTGCTGTGGATGATCTGATTGCTTGCCAACAAAAGACATCACCGGGGTAGGGGTGTCGCCTGGTTGTGCTTGAATCACACCAAAATTGATTGTTCTGGCATCCAAACGTGGTGGAGTGCCGGTTTTTAAGCGATCAACTCTGAAAGGTAATTCGCGTAAACGATTGGCCAAAGCAATTGACGGTTGATCACCCGCTCGGCCACCGCTGTAGTGCTGCATACCAATGTGAATTAAGCCGCCAAGGAAAGTACCCACGGTTAAAATCACGCTTTTGGCTTTGATCTTCAAGCCCATCTGGGTAACAACACCAACCACGCGATCATTTTCGACGATCAAGTCATCACACGACTGTTGAAACAACGTCAAATTTGGCTGGTTTTCTAAAATACTGCGAATAGCGGCTTTGTAAAGTAACCGGTCAGTTTGCGCACGGGTTGCTCGAACGGCTGGGCCTTTTGAGCTGTTTAGCGTACGAAATTGAATGCCCGCTTTGTCGGTTGCGATAGCCATAATCCCACCAAGGGCGTCAATTTCTTTCACCAAATGACCTTTGCCGATGCCGCCAATAGCCGGGTTGCAAGACATTTGGCCCAAAGTATCGATGTTTTGAGTCAATAACATCGTGTTGCTGCCCATGCGAGCAGCGGCAAGTGCGGCTTCGGTGCCTGCGTGGCCACCACCGACAACGATGACATCAAATTCTTGGTGATAAAACATGACTACCTCTGAAATCCTATACAAAAAATATTGATTGATTAAACCCGATATCCGTGATCAAACAACGGATCTGGAAAACGGTGGAGTAGTCTACCTGTAAATTGACAGAAGATAAACGAATAGTTTTTGCTCAAAGTTTTGTCAGATCATTAAAGATCTAAAGACTTAATATATATAAGATCTATTTAAAGATCTTATTACTATTACTATTAGTGATCGCATTTTCTGTGTGTAACCCATATTTTCTTATATTTATCAGTAGATTACATGCCATCAATAGCTGTTAACAAGGTTGGATCAAGTGATTTATAAGCAGTGATCAAAAGGGGTGTTTATCCACAGGCCAGTAAAATCTCTTTTTTGTCCAGTGCATAACCAAAGGATATTCACAGTTAAACACTACTTTTATACATTTATACAAATCCTGTTGGCACAATTGTGCATAACTTTGTAATGAATGGGCATAAGGATCGTAAGTGCTTGATCATTAGATGATCGGCTTGTGATCAAAACTATCTAACGGGACTGTATAGAATGGTGTTGGGTGATTTTAATATTTTTGAAATTATTTTCGAAATATTTGATTTTTAATGGGGGTTTTGTCAAAAAGGTGTGATTTGTGCTGCGTAAGAGGTAATTAATGGTGTGTGAGCCTAGTTTAACGAGCATTAAAAATGTAAAAAGAACCGATTTTAGAACAAAAAATTCAATTCTTTTGCTTAATATAGAGGGATCATAAGGTAGATTTGAGCCATGTTGGCAACCATTCGAGCGCTTGATCTTCGGGTGATACCGCATTCTTTACATCGATTTCGAGCAATTGTGCTGATCTTTGCGCGCCTAATGACGTTAAGATCTGATCAATTTGATGTCCAGCCTGACAAAAAGTGTCGTAACTGCGGTCACCCAATGCAATAACACCGTACTTTAAATCAGCTAATATTGGAGCGCTTTCTTTTAAAGCGGCTATAAAAGGTTGGATATTGTCGGGCAAGTCGCCCGCGCCATGGGTAGAAGTGCAGATAAGCCAGTAGACATCTTGTTGTGGGATCTTGTCGTATTGGGGGTGTTCGTGGACTACGGCTTGATGGCCAAGCGCTTGCAGAGCTTCTGCCAATTCGTCAGCTACGTATTCTGCGGCGCCCATTTGACTGCCTACTATTATTTGAAATATTTTCAACTTGTTGTCTGATGTGATGGTGAATGGCGACTATTATTGCTGTTTTTAGGGGGTTTGAGAAGACTGGAAGAAGTTGAAAATAATAAAATCACTGTGTGAAAAAAGCCTCACACACTGCTTTTTTGCCAATATTTTGCTTTTAATTAAATGAGCCAAACTTAAAGGTGGGCGTCTTTTTGCCCACCTTATATAAAGGCGGCCGTCTTATCTCCATGGATGGAGTGTATCCTGAATATTGTCGGGAACAATATCAGGGTTTTGGCCGAATTTATTTTTATTTACCGATGCAGAAGGAAGAGAAGATTTTACCCAGCAAGTCATCAGAAGTAAACTCACCAGTGATCTCATTCAAATGCATCTGAGCTTGCCGCAGATCCTCTGCCAACAACTCACCAGCCTTATGAAGCTCTAATTGTTGTTGTCCTGTAAGCAAATCGTTTTGAGCTTCTTTTAACGCGTTGATATGACGCCTGCGCGCCATAAAGCCACCTTCAGTACTACCTTTATAGCCCATCGACTTTTTCAAATGGGTTCTGAGCAAATCAATGCCTTGGCCTGATTTGGCGGCGAGCGATATTACCGGGTGATGATGCTCTTCATATTGACCAATTGATTCACCAGACAAATCGGCTTTATTACGGATAACAGTCAAGTTTGCATCCGTTGGCAGCTTGTGTATGAAATCTGGCCATATGTGTTCTGGTTCGGTGTCTTCGGTGGTTGTCGCATCGACCATAAACAGGATTATATCGGCTTGTTCTATCTCTTTCCACGCACGTTCGATGCCTATCTGCTCTACTACGTCGGCATTATCTCTTAAGCCTGCTGTGTCGATGATGTGCAGTGGCATACCGTCGATATGTATGTGTTCTCTGAGCACATCACGGGTAGTTCCGGCAATATCGGTGACGATAGCGGCTTCTTTGCCAGCTAAAGCGTTGAGTAAACTTGATTTTCCTGCGTTGGGTCTGCCTGCAATAACCACTCGCATACCTTCGCGAATAATTGAACCTTGGTTTGCTTCGTCGAGAACATCGGCTAACGTGGCGATGATTGCCCGTAAATCACCGGTAACTTTACCATCTGACAGAAAGTCGATTTCTTCTTCAGGAAAATCGATAGCGGCTTCAACATACATGCGTAAATGAATGACTTCGTCGACAAGTGTGTTGATCTTCCGTGAAAACTGGCCTTGAAGTGAATGCATGGCAGAGCGTGCGGCTTGTTCAGATGTGCTGTCAATCAGGTCGGCAATGGCCTCAGCTTGGGTCAGGTCCATTTTGTCGTTTAAAAAGGCTCTTTCGCTGAATTCGCCGGGGTTAGCCATTCTGATACCCGGTATCGTTAATATCCGGTGTAATAGCATGTCCATGATGACTGGGCCGCCATGGCCTTGCAGTTCGAGTACGTCTTCGCCGGTGAAGGAGTTAGGACCGGCAAAGTAAATAGCAATGCCTTGGTCGATGGTTTGTTGATCTTCGCCAATGAATCGGCAATATTCGGCAAAGCGGGCAGGGGGGAGCTTGCCAATGAGCTGCGCTGCAACTTCTTTTACTTTGTTGCCTGATACTCTAACGATGCCGACACCGCCTCTACCGGGCGCTGTGGCTTGTGCTACGATGGTTTCTTGGTTCATTTCAATCCCTCTACTCATTCATTTGTTTGCCACTAGGTGGCATTAAATAAAGATGCGAAGCAGATTTATAAAAAAGGCGACCAATGGGTCGCCTGTATGTTTATTTCGATTTGACCACTTTGGTCTTGCCTTTAGTTTTGTCTTTGGGCTTATCCAACCCTTTCTTATCTATCTGCCTATAAATATACAAGGTCTGCAAGATAGAGATGATGTTATTGACACACCAGTACAGTACCAAACCGGCCGGAAAGATAACAAACAGTAGTGAGAATACTACTGGCATCCACATCATGACTTTTTGTTGCATCGGGTCAGTCGTTGGCGTTGGTTGCAGTTTTTGCATCAAGAACATACTGGCACCATATAGAACCGGCAATACGAAGAACGGGTCTTTGGTGGACAAATCGGTGATCCAAAAGATGAATGGGGCGTGACGTAATTCAACACTTTCCATCAACATCCAATACAAAGACAGGAATATCGGCATTTGCAGCAACAATGGCAAACAACCACCCATAGGGTTTACCTGTTCTTTCTTGTAGAGCTCCATCATTGCGGGGCCCATTTTTTGCTTATCGTCGCCAAAACGTTCTTTAAGTTGCGCTAACTTAGGTTGAAGTTTACGCATTTTCGCCATTGAAATGGTTTGTTTCTTGGTCAGAGGATACAAGATGAATTTAACAACCACGGTGATCAAAATGATAGCAACACCCCAGTTAGGGATCAGCCCGTGTAATATGTTCAATAGCCAAAATAATAATTTACTAATAAACCACAGTGGACCGTAATCGACGGTTAAATCAAGATACTCAGCCAGTTCAGCCATTTTTTCTTGGTTTTTTGGACCTGCATACAAAGTGGTGCTGATTGTTTCAGTTTGTCCTGGTTGAATTTCAAACAGGGGGCCCTTATAACCAATAATACCGCTGCCGTTTGAGGCTACTTTGGTGAAAATGTTGTTTTGTTGTTGCTGATTTGGCACCCATGCGGCAACGAAGTAATGTTGTTGCATCGCAACCCAGCCACCCACGGTGTTTTTGCTGAGGTTACGATCTTCCATTTCATCCATATCGTATTTTTCGTAACGCTCTTCTTTGGTGGAGTAAGTTGCGGCGTTATAGGCGTTCATCATCATTGAGGTTTCAGGTGCCAAAATCAGTTTTTTCAACTGGGCGTATGGCTGTACAGTCTTGATTTCGCTACTGTTATTTTTAATCGTGTAAGATACGTCAATGTCGTATTCATTGGCTTTAATGGTCAGTGTCTTGGTGACTGTTAACCCGCCGTTGCTCCAAGTTAATGGGATAACAATGTCAGCATCGCCGTTATTTGTATATTCCAGTTTTGGTGCTAAATAGTTTGGTCGACCTTTGCGGTTACCATCCGGTCCGTCTTTGCCAATCAGACCACTTTGTGCCTGATGGTTTTTCGACAGCAGTGCTATCAGGGCTGGCTCACCTTGTTCAATAGGATAGTTTTTCAGGTCAGCGCCAAGAATATCACCACCCTTGGTATCGATGACCAAATCAAGTACGTTGGTGTGTACCTTGATAAGTCTGTCGGCCTGGGCCAATTGTGGTCTAATTGTGTCACGTGCCGATGCGGGTACGTCAGCGTTGTTACTGTCGCTGGCGGGCACTTCTGATGAAGGTATATCACCAGATGATGCTACCTGCTGTGGAACATCTTGTTGTGGATGATAATCCTTTTGCCATTCTTGGAATAAAAAGAAGCTGACAAGGACCAAAGCGATGAATAGAAACGAACGTTGCGATTCCATAACTGATTATTTCTCTTGACTGGTTTTAGTGGGCACAGGAACGGGGTCGTAACCGCCTGCGCAGAATGGGTGACATTTTAATAGACGTTTGCCTGTTAACCAACTCCCTTTTGCCGATCCATGCAATTTAATTGCTTCAATCGAGTATTGTGAGCAGGTTGGCACAAATCGGCAGCGTGGCGGCAGGATTGCACTGATGAATGCCTGGTAAAATCGAACCAGACCTATCAGGCTTTTTTGCAGCGTTGAGCTATCTTGAGCCATAACTTATCCAGATGTTTGTTCAATTCTTCGTTGCTTAACTTGTCGGTGCCGTTTTTGGCCATGACAACGATGTCGATATTGGGCAGAACATGCTGCTGTAACCTGAAACTTTCACGAGTTAATCGTTTGATACGATTGCGAGCAACGGCTTTTTTAACCCGTTTTTTGGCAATGGTTAAACCCAATCGAGGATTGTTAAGTTCATTGTGTTTGGCTAAAAAGGTAAACGCAGAGGAAGAAGCGACTGCTGGATTCTTAAAGACGGGGGTGAAATCTGAGGGAGTAAGTAGCCTTAGCTCCCTCAAGAAGGTTAATTCAATCACTTTCGTGGTGAATTACGGACAAAGACGAGCACGGCCTTTGGCGCGACGACGTGCCAAGACTTTACGACCGCCAACAGTAGACATACGGGCACGGAATCCGTGAGTACGCTTACGTTTGAGGACGCTAGGCTGAAAAGTTCTTTTCATGACTATTCCATACAAATTAAGGGTGAAAAAAGAGGCGAGATTTTATGCGTTAATTGATGGCTTGTCAACGCTTATGTGGTTTGTTGTTTAAGTTTTCGCAAATTAAAGGATCGCAATGATCATATTTTAGATCCCCTCAATAGTTTAAATCGCCAAATCGTTCAAAAACTATCACATTCTTATTGATTATAGAGTGAACTTTGAACGGTTATTGAGCAACCCTCAGATGGTGTGATCAAGGCAAATCACTCCTAATACAATCACTTATCGGTTAGCATCTAAAGCATCAAAAATTATATTGATAAATCTCCAATATATGTGTGGGTATGGCGGGTTATCTGTAGTAAAATTTCCGGTCTTGAAATGAATCCTCAATTACCCGCCTTACACCTTGTTATTGGTATGGGCGGGTTTTTGGTCTTTACGTTATCTGCTGGGAGTTAATGGTGTATCAGGGTATCTGGAACAGTTGTCTGCAATTACTAAAAGACGAACTGCCATCTCAGCAATTCAGTATGTGGATACGTCCGCTACAAATTGATTGCTCCGACGACACGTTAACGTTGTTTGCCCCCAATCGTTTTGTGCTTGATTGGGTCCGTGAAAAATATATTCACAAAATTAATGAGATCTTGGCACGTTTGTGTGGGGATGATGCCCCAAAATTACGTTTTGATGTTGGCAACCGACCTATACGCAACAAAACCCAACATAGAGATGGCACCCTGCATGGCGGCAGTGGTCAAATGGCCAATGCGACTGCCCCGCATAGAGAAATTGTTACCGCACCAGTACATAAGTCAAATCTTCGCACTACCTATACTTTTGACAATTTCGTTGAGGGCAACTCGAACCAACTGGCCAAAGCGGCCGCAAGTCAGGTCGGCGACAATCCCGGTGGTGCTTATAATCCCTTGTTTATTTACGGCGGAACCGGACTGGGCAAAACCCACTTATTGCACGCGGTAGGTAACGGTATTTTGGCCAAAAACCCGGATGCCAAAGTTATTTATATGCATTCGGAACGGTTTGTGCAGGATATGGTTAAAGCGTTGCAAAACAACAAAATCGACCAATTCAAACAATATTACCGCTCGGTTGATGCCTTATTGATCGATGACATCCAGTTCTTTGCCAAAAAGGAACGATCACAAGAAGAATTCTTTCATACCTTTAACGCCTTGCTTGAAGGTAACCGTCAAGTCATTTTGACCAGTGACCGTTATCCCAAAGAAATTGACGGCGTTGAAGACCGATTAAAAAGTCGCTTCGGTTGGGGTTTAACCATCACCATCGAACCGCCTGAGCTTGAAACTCGTGTTGCGATATTGATGCAAAAGGCACAACAGAGCAATATCAAGATGCCCGAAGAAGTGGCCTTCTTTATTGCCAAACGATTACGTTCAAATGTTCGCGAACTTGAAGGCGCATTAAACCGGGTTATCGCCAATGCCAATTTTACCGGTCGACCCATTACCATCGATTTTGTTCGCGAAGCACTTCGAGACTTATTGGCGCTGCATGACAAATTAGTCACTATTGAGAATATTCAAAAAACCGTGGCAGAGTATTATAAAATTCGGGTGTCTGATATTTTGTCGAAACGCCGCAGTCGTTCAGTCGCCCGGCCAAGACAAATGGCGATGGCATTAGCCAAAGAATTAACCAATCACAGTTTGCCTGAAATAGGCAATGCGTTTGGCGGTAAAGATCACACAACGGTACTCCATGCTTGTCGAAAAATTAACTCTCTACGCGAAGAATCCCATGATATTAAAGAGGATTATCAAAATTTAATCAGAACCTTGTCTTCTTAATTAGAATCGAACAATATTGTCGAATCTAAAGAGATTATCCAACTGATTTTTAACTACTTAACTATTAACCACTTAATTTTGTATCCTCAGAACCAGGTTGTACAGGCGAAAGTATGAACTTTACCATTAACAGAGATGATTTACTGAGACCCTTGGTGCTGGTATCTGGCGCTATTGAGCGCAAGCATACCTTGCCGATACTGTCGAACGTATTGATAGTAGTGGCCAATGGGGTATTGTCTCTGACTGGCACAGATTTAGAAGTCGAACTGGTCGCTACATCAAACATTGCTGATGCATCACTGAATTTTCGCACCACGGTACCGGCTAAAAAATTGCTCGATATTTGTAAAAGCCTGCCAGACAGTGTGCCGCTGAATATTAAGGTTGAAGCCGATTCGATGATCATCAAAGCGGGTAAAAGCCGTTTTAGTTTGTCGACACTCAGCGCAGACGAATATCCCAATCTGGACGATTGGAATTTTGATGTCACTTTACAGTTACAAAAATCAGCGTTTCGTGGATTGATAGAAAATACCCATTTTGCCATGGCCAACCAGGATGTTCGTTATTACCTTAACGGCATGTCGCTAGAAGTCGAAAATAACATTGTTCGTACGGTTTCAACCGACGGACATCGTTTGGCGTTAAGTTCGCTAGGTATCGATGTGTCGCCAACGGAACATGTCAGCATTATTATCCCTCGTAAAGGGATCATGGAGATTTTGCGCTTGATACCCGAAGGTGAAGAAATGATCACCATCAACATCGGCAGCAATCACATTCGTATTGTCGACAACGACTTTAACTTCACCAGTAAATTGGTCGATGGCCGTTTCCCCGATTATCGCCGGGTCATGCCTCGCAACGGCGACAAATTTGTTATCGCCAGAAGAGATGTGTTAAAAGACGCCTTCATGCGTGTTCAAATTTTGTCAAACGAACGGTTCCGTGGGGTAAGATTAAATCTTAGTAATGGGGAATTGCACATTACTGCAAACAACCCAGAACAGGAGCAAGCCGAAGAAACTATCGACGTCAATTACCAGGGCGATCCTTTGGAATTGGGTTTTAATGTCAGTTACATCCTCGATGTATTGAACAACCTCAAATGCGAAGAAGTTCAGTTTACCTTTATCGACGCCACTAGCAGTGCATTAATTGAAGCCGTAGGTCGAACCGATTTAACCTACGTTGTTATGCCGATGCGGCTGTAGTTGGTAAGAGTTTATGTCGCTAAGTGCTTTGCGTATTTCTGATTTTAGGAATATTGAACAACAAAATCTTCAAGTCGATCAATCGGTTAATTTTATCTGTGGAGATAATGGCAGCGGTAAAACTAGTCTGCTCGAAGCGATATATTATTTGAGCCATGGCCGTTCATTCAATACATCAAATCACAGTAAAGTAATACGTTTTGACCAAGACCACTTCGTACTTAGCGCCGATGTGTGTAATGGTGTTGGATTGCAAAGAGATGAATTGACCGTTGGGTTAAGGCGGTTTCGCAATAATGATGTCGATATACGCATTGATGGAGTATCTGAAAAACGGGTATCGCAGTTGGCCAAGGTGTTGCCAGTGCAGTTGATCACACCAGACAGTTTCAAGATCTTTTTTGGTGGACCCAAAGAGCGACGCCAATTCTTTGATTTTGGTTTGTTTCACGTGAAACAATCGTTCCATGATGATTGGTTGAGGTTTAGCAAAATACACAAACATCGCAATGCGTTGTTGAAAAAAAAGCCTTCGAGCTACAATGATGAATTTGATTATTGGGATGGTGAATTCTGTCGATTGGCCGAAATAATAACTGCACACCGCTTAGAATATTTAAATTTGTTTAACTCTCGGTTCGAGAAAATAAACTTAAGTATTGAAAGTTTTCTAACACAATCAGACGTGACCTTCGAATTAAATGGCGGTTACAATAGCGACATCGACCTGCATAAACAACTCAAGCAGGCCTTTGGCAAAGATGTGAAATTTGGTTATACCTCAGTGGGACCTCACAAGTCCGACGTAAAAATCAAAACTGCGCATCGGTTGGTTGAAGATGTGTTTTCTAGAGGGCAAATGAAATTGCTACTCTATGTCATAAAACTGCTGCAAAGTGATATCATCAGCGAGGTCGATCTCGCACCAGTGATGCTGATAGATGATATCTCTTCAGAAGTTGATGAGACAAACCTGCAAAAAATCTTTCAGTTTTTGCAGTCATCCAAGGAAACACAATTCTTTATATCCAGCATAAATCGTGATATAGCTGGATTCTTAGTGGACGAAAACAAAACTCACGCCATGTTTCACGTGAAACATGGGACGATAAAACAACACATTGGAACCTAATATGAGTGAAAACACCTACGATTCTTCCAGTATCAAAGTCCTCAAAGGCTTGGATGCGGTAAGAAAACGTCCAGGCATGTACATCGGTGATACTGATGATGGATCCGGTTTGCACCACATGGTATTCGAAGTCGTGGATAACTCTATCGATGAAGCCCTGGCTGGCCACTGTAGTGAAATTAATATTATCATTCATAGCGATGGTTCTGTCTCAGTCCGTGATGACGGTCGTGGCATTCCAACAGACGTACACGAAGAGGGCATCTCGGCCGCCGAAGTTATCATGACGGTATTGCACGCCGGTGGTAAATTCGATGACAACTCTTATAAAATATCCGGCGGTCTGCACGGAGTAGGTGTCTCGGTTGTTAATGCTCTGTCTTCTAAATTACAATTGACCATCCGTCGAAATGGCGAAGTGTATGACCAGATTTATCACATGGGTGTGCCAGAAAATCCGCTTGCTGTGATTGGTGAAACCACCGAAACCGGCACCGAAATTCGCTTTTGGCCCAGTACTGAAATCTTCACTGATGTCAAATACCACTATGATATTTTGTTAAAACGTTTACGTGAATTGTCGTTTTTGAACTCAGGTGTTAAAGTTGTCTTGCTTGATGAGCGTGACGACCAGACTGTTACTTTTCAATACGAGGGTGGCATACGCTCTTTTGTTGAATATCTCAATCAAAACAAAACTCCAATACATCCCAAGCCATTTGACTTTCTGCTTGAACGAGATGATGGCATTAGTGTTGAAGTATCGATGCAGTGGAACGATGGGTATCAGGAAGCCATTTTTTGTTATACCAATAACATTCCGCAAAAAGATGGTGGAACCCACTTGGCTGGCTTCCGCTCAGCCTTGACGCGTACACTGAACACCTATATGGACAAAGAAGGTTACAGCAAAAAAGCCAAAACCAGTGCATCGGGTGATGATGCCAGAGAAGGGCTGGTCGCCATTGTTTCTGTCAAAGTGCCTGATCCAAAGTTCTCTTCACAGACTAAAGACAAGCTGGTTTCCTCTGAAGTTAAGGCTGCTGTTGAAAGTGCGATGACCGCAAAACTCAACGAATACCTCCTCGAAAACCCGGCCGATGCCAAAATAGTGGTCAGCAAAATCATTGATGCTGCCAAGGCCCGTGAAGCGGCGCGAAAAGCCCGTGACATGACTCGTCGTAAGGGCGCATTGGATTTGGGTGGCTTGCCGGGTAAATTGGCTGACTGCCAGGAAAAAGATCCTGCACTGTCTGAACTGTATATAGTGGAAGGAGACTCTGCTGGCGGTTCTGCCAAGCAGGGCCGAAACCGAAAGAACCAGGCAATCTTGCCACTCAAAGGTAAAATTCTCAATGTAGAAAAAGCCCGCTTCGACAAAATGCTTGCCTCACAGGAAGTGGCCACCTTAATTAAGGCATTGGGTTGCGGCATTGGTCGTGACGAATATAATCCTGACAAACTGCGTTATCATAATATCATCATCATGACCGATGCGGACGTCGACGGCTCACACATCCGTACTTTGTTACTGACTTTCTTCTACCGCCAAATGCCAGAAATTGTCGAAAGAGGTTATATTTACATTGCCCAGCCACCGCTTTACAAAGTGAAAAAAGGCAAACAGGAGCGTTACATAAAAGACGATCCTGAGATGACAGAATACCTGACCACACTGGCACTGGATAATGCTGAATTACACGTAAACGACAGTGCACCGGCCATTTCGGGCGTGGGTCTTGAACAGTTAGTTAACCAATACTTTAAAGTCAAAGACATCATCGAACACTTGTCACGAAAGATCCCGTCAGAACTGCTTAACGAAATGATCCACCATAAAGCGGTGACTATCGAAAATGCAGCGGACAAATCATTTACAGACACTTGGACCAAAGAGTACGTAGACGCCTTGACAGAAAAAGAATCGGAAGGTGCTCTCTACAGCGGCATAGTAGTCGAAGACCACGAGCGCAATTTGTTCTTGCCCCAGATCACTATTCGTCAACACGGCATCGATACCGACTATTACCTCAACCACGATTTCATCACTTCAACCGATTACGAAAAAATCTGCGCATTGGGCGAAACAACGTCTGATTTGTTGGAAGAAGATGCTTTCATCAAACGTGGTGAGAAAATACACCCGGTTAAGTCGTTTGCTGAAACCGTTGAATGGTTGATGACTGAATCCAAGAAAGGCTTGTACATTCAGCGTTATAAAGGATTGGGTGAGATGAACCCTAGTCAGTTGTGGGAAACGACGATGGATCCAGCTGCTCGTAGAATGCTGCAAGTGACTATTGACGATGCCATCGGCGCTGACCAGTTGTTTACTTGTTTGATGGGCGACCAAGTTGAACCTCGACGTGAGTTCATTGAGAAAAATGCGCTTAAGGTTGCGAACCTCGACGTATAGATAGATTCGGCCATTTTTAAAAAGACAAAAATGGCCGCCTCTATAGGATCGCAGCGAGCTGCGGGAAAAAAGGTTTTGTAGGCGGGTGCTTTAGCCCCGCAAAAGAACCGACAAATAAAGCCCAGAATGAATCTGGGCTTTACTGATTAAAGAATACAATAAAAACGAGCAAAGCAGATATTATGGCTAATTACGACGTAAAAACATTTCAAGGCCTGATCCTAGCATTACAGGATTACTGGGCCAGACAAGGCTGCGTTATTGTGCAGCCACTCGATTTAGAAGTCGGGGCCGGTACTTTCCATCCCCAAACATTTTTAAAATCCATTGGTCCAGAACCAATGAGTAGTGCCTACGTGCAACCTTGCCGACGACCAACTGATGGCCGTTACGGCGAAAACCCAAATCGCTTGCAACACTACTATCAATTCCAAGTAGTGTTGAAACCTTCTCCAATCAATATTCAAGAACTTTATCTTGGCTCATTGAAAATGCTGGGTATCGACACATTGGTACACGATATTCGCTTTGTAGAAGACAACTGGGAATCACCTACATTGGGTGCCTGGGGTTTAGGTTGGGAGATTTGGCTCAACGGTATGGAAGTCACGCAGTTCACTTACTTTCAACAAGTGGGTGGTATTGAGTGCGCACCAGTCACAGGTGAAATCACTTACGGTCTTGAACGTTTGGCCATGTACATTCAAGAAGTCGACAGCATCTACGACTTGGTGTGGGCAGATGGCCCATTGGGTAAAGTCACTTACGGCGATGTATTCCATCAGAACGAAGTAGAGCAGTCTACTTACAACTTTGAACATGCTGATGTTAAAGTCTTGTTCGGCCTGTTCGACCAGTGTGAAGCTGAATCACAGCATTTGATTGAAAAGGGTCTGCCATTGCCAGCCTACGAAAAAGCGATGAAGGCTTCTCATGCGTTTAACATGCTCGATGCTCGTCACGCTATTTCGGTTACTGAACGTCAACGATATATACTTCGGGTACGTGCTTTGTCTAAAGCTTGTGCAAAGGCTTACTACGAATCGCGGGAAGCTCTGGGTTTCCCGCTTTGCAAAAATACCAAAACAGCTGCCGACAAAGCTTAATATAGGGACGTTAATGACATGAATACAGAAAACCTGTTAGTAGAGCTTGGCACCGAAGAGTTGCCACCAAAATCACTGAAAAAACTGGCGCAAGCCTTTGCCGACAATACCGAAGCTGAATTGAAAAAACTCAACCTCGATTTTGACACTGTCAGCTGGCTAGCATCACCTCGGCGCTTAGCCGTTAAAGTTAAAGGCTTAGCCGCATCACAACAAGACAAAGTTGTTGAGAAGCGTGGTCCGGCCATCAAAGTGGCATTCGATGCTGATGGCAACCCAACCAAAGCCGCCATGGGTTGGGCCAGAGGCAATGGCATCACGGTAGAACAAGCTGAACGCCTTGAAACCGACAAAGGCGCATGGTTGCTTCACAAAGCCTCAGTAAAAGGCAAGGGCGTTGCTGAGTTGATACCAGGTGTCATTGACAAGGCGCTGGCCAAATTGCCCATTCCAAAAGCGATGAGGTGGGGCAGTAGCAAGATTCAATTTATTCGTCCTGTTCATACCCTCACCATGTTGTATGGTGCGCAAGTTTTAGAAGGCACAGTACTTGGCGTCCATTATCCCCCCTCATGAACTGTTGGGATGGTGCCATGGGTGTCAGGCGGTTCAATGGCTGGGTAAGTTGAAAAATCTACGAAACTACAGCCCTAG
>JABSOG010000409.1 GCA_013216025.1 Algicola sp.
TCCATTTTTTCTTGCTCGGCGCCGTAACGCTCTGCGGCACGAATGGTATGAGCCTGACAATAACGACACCCCGTTGCGTGGCTCGACATATAACCAATCAGGCGTTTGAGTGCACTGGTGACCCGCCCTTGGTTTTCCATTACCGCCATATTGAGGTTAATAAAAGCTTTGGCGATGGCAGGTCTGCGCTGCATGGTTAGTACACTGTTGGGGCAAAAACCCAGGGTTTCATTAAAAAAACGCGCCAATTCGGCGACTTCCGCGTTGGCATCCGCGGCCAGTGGTGGGACTAAAGGCATATAAAGCTCTCCAATGTTTGTTGATTGTTTTTTGTGTTGATGGCTGCAAAGTGAGCACTATTAGGGTAGAATGCGCGGCTCAATTATTTGCTCTGGATTTACGATTCAGTTCGCTTAAGGAAATACAATATGTCTGAAAATACCGCCGGAGTAAACACTCCAGTTGTTGTCGTTTGTGCGCTTTATAAATTCGTCCGTCTTGAAAACTTTACACAATTGCGTCAACCGCTGCTCGAAGCCATGGAAAACCATGGTATCAAAGGCACCTTGTTACTCGCCTTTGAGGGCATTAACGGCACCGTTGCCGGTAGCCGCGAAGGCGTCAACAACCTGCTTAATTGGTTAGCCCAACAACCCGGCCTCGATAACATCGTTCACAAAGAATCTTTTGACGAAAACATGCCGTTTTACCGCACCAAAGTGAAACTGAAAAAAGAAATCGTCACCATGGGTGTTGAAGGCATAGACCCCAAGAAAGTGGTTGGCTCTTATGTTAAACCCAAAGACTGGAATGCGCTGATCTCTGACCCAGACGTATTGCTGGTCGACACCCGCAACGAATACGAAATTCAAATTGGCTCCTTCAAAAATGCGGTCAACCCAAAAACCGAGACATTTCGTGAATTCCCTCAGTATGTTGCAGAGCATTTGGATGTGAAAAAACACAAAAAAGTGGCAATGTTCTGCACCGGCGGCATCCGCTGCGAAAAATCGACTGCCTACTTGAAAGAACAAGGATTTGAAGACGTTTACCACCTCGAAGGCGGCATTTTGAAGTATCTCGAAGAAGTGCCAGAGCAAGAAACCCTGTGGGAAGGCGACTGTTTTGTGTTTGATAATCGCGTAGCGGTCAATCATTCATTAGAGGCGGGTAACTACGACCAGTGCCACGCTTGCAGAATGCCCATCACCGAAGCCGAAAAAGACAACGAACATTACGTTAAAGGCGTAAGCTGCCTGCATTGCCACGACAAACACACCCCAGAACAACTAGCGCGATTTAAAGAAAGAGAGAAGCAGATTGAACTGGCCAAAGTACGCGGCGAAGAGCATATCGGCAGCGAAGCGGCTGATCGCATTGCACAAAATCGTAGTGCTAAGCAACAGCGTAAGACTGCGCAGCGCGGCGCATAATGATATACAAAGCGCACCAAACAAAAGCAGGCTTGTGCCTGCCTCTGTTTGGCAATTGCGTTAAATCCGCTCTACAACCAAACGCGCTCCCCCTTGGGCCAATTTGCTGACAAAAGTGGCTGCGAGTAATCCCCCTTTGATTTTAAACAGTGGCGGTATTTTTGTGTAAAAGTCACCAAAGCCGGAGATAATACAGGCTTTGTCGGTAATTTCTCCAAAAGCGTCAATGCCGATCAGCACGCCGTTTCTATCTTCGCTGTTGTATTCGGCAGTGATTTTGACACCCACGGGGACTAGGCGAGCGGCGGCGCTCATTGGGCCGATCATACAGGTTATCATTCTTGGGCAAACCTTGGATACTACATTGCCCAGTACACACATGAAATTGAATGAACTCGACCATTCGGGGACGGGTGTGATCCAATAGGTATGAAAATACCGTATTGGCTTGTTTGAAGTAGTGTGTTGGTTATTTGTATTGCTTGAGTTACTGCCGACCAGGTGTGGTTGGTCGGCAAACGCTCCAGACAAGACTTCGTACGCTGTGGGCAATACCGAGACTCCGACTGCTACCACGGCCCCCAATTTGTATGGCCAACTTTCTGTCCAGCCAAAGGGGTCGGCAGCAGCATTGGACAGAGCACTGCCGATATCCATGCCGACACTGGCCATTGTGCCGTAGGCACCGGCGATATGACAGGCGCAAATGATCCTTCGTACTGCTTTGTCTTCCTCTTCTGTGACATCATCAGGGCGGTTGCTGACCAAAGCTGGTCGATTGATTTGCTGCAAAGGCTGGTTGGCCGTTGGTAATCGACTAGCCTGCTCGACGAAATCTTGAGTAAAGGGGGCGCTGCCGCTGATGATTTTACATAGTATGGTTGCCGGTACCGCACTGACCAGACAGAGCAAGTCCATTATCGACAGGTCGCTGCCGGTGAGCTGCTTGTATAACCACGACAATACCGGGATATAGATTTTGCTGTCGAGCAAATCAATGACAGATTCAAAGACCACTTTGGCGATATCCAGAGCCAACAGCACCACTTCTTTGGCCAGTCGGACAATGTCTGTCGTCAGGCTTTCAAGCAGTTGAGCAAAGAAGTCGCCGATGTTGTTGCTGGCGAGGTTGTCGACAGCTAGCCCTTTGAGCTGTTGATAGAATTGCTCGATAGCATCGGCCTCGTTGCGTTCCAGCTGTTCGAGATATTGCATAAACGGGGCAACTTTCTCGTCGATTTTTAATGAAACATCCGATTCAAGATGGGCACTGGGCAATCCGTTAAGAAAATGGGTCAAGGCATAATGGGCCTGAGGACTATTGGCTGGAAGGTCGCTGATTTGTGGGCTTTGGGGGAGTTGGCTCATCGCTTGTTGCAGTTCGCTGTGTTGTCCACGGATCCCCAGCGCTTGTTCAAATTGCTCGAAGCCGTGTTGGGCCGATGTTTTAAGCGCATCAATTGAGTTGGCCAGCATCCGCATGTTTGTCAGGGTTATGGCTTTGAGGGCATTTTTGGTGATCAGGATATCGCCCCAGTTAAAGATAAAACCCAGCCACTGGATGAATTTGACGATGGCCACCCCGATTTGATAGAGCAGCCAACCGATGGCACGGAGGATATCCGCAATGCACTCAATCACAAATTCAAGTACTTTGCCGGCTATTTCAACCACTGCGGTGATCACCCCGCCAACCACTTCTATGACAAAAGAGCCGATATCTATTACGGTATCGACCACATTACTGAAAAAGTCTCCTGATGGTACCTTACGCCTTGGTGCTGTCGTTGGTTTGGCACATGGCGTGATGGTTCTGCCGTTGACGGCAATGCCGAAATTCTGTGGCGGCAGTGTGGCTGCGGCATCAGGCGAGAGTTTGCTGCCATCTTGGGGCATTTTATTGGCCAGCTCGACAAACTTTTGAATGCTTTGGGCGACTGAATCGAGGGTGGCAGGCGAAAAATGAGGTTCAACCAATGGGCGTTTATCGCCTTTTTCATCTTCGAGTTGTACCTTGGCCAAATCGGCGCCGGTTTTGACATCATCGAGTTTGCTCAACAGGTCTTGTGTGGGCGCTACCAGACAAGCCTGGTCGGCATCGGGGTGGCTGACCAAAATCGCGTTGGCGTCTAGATTGACAGTTGACTGGTCGATATTGAGACTGGAAGTAAAATCGGTGGCAATCTTCACTGCTTGGCCGGGGGTGAACTGGTAGAAGTTGTTATTGACCTTGGCTCGACAGGCTACGGCCACCGTCACCTCGACTTCACTCATGGGTTGTACAGGATCGCCTTTACTGTCGTATACCGTGATACGACTGGCATGGCTGTAGTATTCAATGACATTGTCGACACTTTCGCTGGGTAGCTGCATTTGTTCGAATAACCACTGACTGGTTTGCGCATTTTGTTGGGCCAGCGACAAATCCCCTTGCTGCTGGGTCGCAAACAAGCTGATATTGCCCTGTTTGGCATCGGTGAAAAACGCCATTTGGTTTACTTTGCGGATCACCGGGATAGAGCAATGCCAGTCGGCCGGGGTGTTGCAGGCTTTGATATCGGCGCTGCAATAAATACCATCGCCATTATCGCCAAGGGCAAACAGGGTGATCTGTTGCTGGCTGATGTGAGTTGCCACCGAGCGGAAATTGCCTTCGACAATTTTGATTGGCTGGTTATCTTTTTCGCCGCCCAAATGGATCATGTAGATACCTTCGGCTGCCGCGACAAATAGCCGAGTATCTGTGCCTTGGTCGTTTAAAGACACTGACGCTAGTTCGTTGGCACCTTTGGGGGTGGTTATATCCCGAGTTGGGGTGCCCCGATTGGCTTTGTAGGTAAACTGTATGTGCCTATCGTTGCCTTGAGCCTGCAACTGGAAAAGTCCCGACCTGCCGTATCCTGCATGATGGCTCACTGCTTGTGACAATACCTTGTTAAAGTCTGTAGAGGTTCGCAGCACCGACCAGTTTTTGGCTTCATCGATACAGTAGTTGTCGAGCAATTGGTTGTTGGAGCGAACACCACAAAACAGGGTTCGCTGTTGTTCTTTGCTTGTTATATAGACATTGGCGATGTCAATTGCATCAGCAGGCTGGCCCGGGGCGTTAAAAGGCACTGACTGCCACATTGCTGTGGCTTGTTCGAGTGATGAGGCATCAAGCAGTTTGTCGAGATCGTTGCACAGGTACATTTGGTTGCTTTTTGCATTGGGGGTTCGAGCCAATACCGCGACTGAGGTTTGGCCGTTGGCATCGGTGTCTATGCAAAAATCATCGGCGTTGATGGTATCGGTGCCATGTAATTTGGCCAGAGCGTTACTTAAGTTACATACCTGCCATTGACTTTGCTGTCCACTTTGGCCAACAAAAGCGTTGAGTGTGTGGCTTTCGTCAATGGCCAGCAGGCAGTGATTGGTATTTTGGGTTTGCAGGGCGCGAAATTTGTTTTGCTTTGGCATTAATTGCGCGGGGCGTTGGTAGTGCATTAAAGTGTTGGTGACTGAAATTGAGCCCATGATTATTTCCCTCGATTTATTTGTAATGGAGCTGGGTTAGCAGGTCATTGTTGTTATTTAACTCACGCTTGTTGAAGCGAAAGGCGTCGCCACCGGGAAACACGAATTTGCCGCAATCACGCAACGAATCGTTGAGCTGTTGTAAATTCGACTCAGTGATTTGCTCGCGTATGCCGGTAACTAGGTGCTGCAAGCCTTCTTTGTGATTGACAAACAACCAGGTGAAAAAGTCGTTTCTTTTAACTACCTGGGGTTCTTTGTTGAAATTGGGCTCGGTTATGCGATAGGCAAGTACATGGGAGTGGCTCATTTGTGCATCGACCGGTTCGAGTTTGAAGCTGAATTCGTAGGTGGTGTGAGGCAGCTCTTTTTCAAAGGGAAATGGAAAAGGTGTTGGAATAAAACCGCCTATGAGGTGGGTTCTTGTGTGCTTTTCACTGGCGTGCAGCACCATTATGCCGCGACAGAATACCCCGTTGTCCTGTAACAACAAGTTCAAAATGATCGAGTATTTTGCGATCATTTGGTCGATAATCTTATCTACCCCAAACCACCTGCCTTCATCTTTGATGTTGCAACACTCTTTCTCACTGTTATATCGGTACTGGGCAAAGTGACCGTTGTCTGGGTTTGCTGTAAACCGGTTGAACTCAAACTTGTTTTTTTGATTTTCGCGCATATCTAGCTTGTTACCGGGCGCGACATATATTTCTGGCGACAAATGTTTAAGCAAGGATGAGAGCGACTGGCACATTGAGTCGAGAAACAGCGGTTTGGCTAGACCCACCCGGCCATGTTCGTGTTCGTTTCTGATCCAGTTTTCATCAAAATTGGCTGGCAGCTGGGGAGGGGGCGGGTGGTTTTGGCTCATCAGCAGGTAGTTCAAACTGTCGAGGTTGGGATTGACTGGGCCACCGGGCAGCTGCGGGGTAATACAAAAGTCTATCCAGCTGGGTTTAAAGGCGTTGCTGGGTACCTCGGCACCAGGTCGGGTTTTGGCGCACACGCCCACTATCAGGCGCTCCGGCAACTGTTGTAAATAAGCTTTGGTTAATTCTGCCACTTGCTGTTGTGCCGCTGGTGGCATATCAACCCCCTCAAGTTTGAAAAACCGGGCTGAATCGGTATCAAGTAGCAGTTGTTCTATGATGAAGATACTTTCATCTATGTCTTTGACGGCTTCAAACCGGTCAATCAAGAGCTTCTTTTCAGCAGGCCTTAAGGTCAAGTCCATTAAATATTTAACCCGCCAAATCGGGTTGGCGACAAACTCAGATGGTTGTGCCGGGTGTTGTTTTTGACTGAAGCGGCCATTGACTATGGCAATGGTCAGTATCAGGGTTTTATTGCCTTTGGGGCTGTTCAGGTCGACGATATTTAAGTTGTTGTACGCTTCATCCCATTGGCCGGTCAAACTGCAATCCGCCGTGGCAGGGTCTTTGACTATGGTCAGTTTATTGTCGGTAGCTGCTTTACCGTGGATTTGGATTTGACGTATGGGCAGGGGCAGTGTCTCGACAAATTGGAGTAACTTTTCGTTGATTGCTTCTTGGGAGATGGCATAGACCATGTCATAATTTTTTAACGAGATCTTGCTGGGGCGGGCTGTCATATTGACCTCTTTGCTTTTTATCGCTGTTGTTGTCAGAGGTATAAGCATAGCAAAGAATGCCCACAGCAATTATCCGGATAGTTTATTGCTGTGGCTTGGTATCAATGGTGCGTGGGGTACCCTACGTTAGGGGCAAAGACAATGTGCTCCTGCATTGTTATCTTACCACCCATCCATGGGTGGAAATCCCCCGTGATTGCCCATTTTATGGTATCCCATTGAATTATGTCGATAATTCATGAAAGGGCAGAGACTGGGGCTGTCCCTACGTAGCGCTTTTTAGATTAAATCTACACCCTAGCGTATCATTAACCTCATTCAAACAGACTGCACCATATCTTGTCGTTTTAAAACAAAATAAATCGCCGCACCAAGAATCGACCCTGTGAACCAGCCGTATGTGTAGAACCATTGGAGATAACCTGTGGTCAGGGCGATGATGGTCAAGGTGACCGGAATGAAAAATGCGGCTAATCCTTTATAGTTAACCAAAGGGTATTTTCCGCCTTTTTTGTATAACGACACCAAATCCAACTGCTGTTTGTTGATCACAAAGTAATCGACAATCATGATGCCTGCGATGGGACCAAGCAGGCTGGAGTAAACCAGCAGCCAATGCCAAGACA
>JABSOG010000410.1 GCA_013216025.1 Algicola sp.
AAGACTTGCGTGGCGTGCGCGGCGAGTTGTTTCAACTGTTTGCGCCCGAGGTCAAACTCAACCGGCCAATCCGCCTGATGCACCCTCGTTATCAACTCTACATTGCGCCCAAACCTAACCATCACTATGTGGTTGGCGCGACTGAGATTGAAAGTGATGACAACTCGCCAATGACCGTCCGCTCTGCGCTCGAATTATTGTCGGCGGCGTACAGCGTTCATTCTGGATTTGCCGAGGCCACCATTGTCGAACACGTCAGCCAATGCCGACCGGCGTATAACGATAATCATCCGCAAATACGGGTGTCTGATTCGTTAATTCAGGTCAACGGCCTGTATCGACACGGTTTTTTACTCGCGCCGATGATACTTGACCATTTGATGCAAGTGGTTGACCGGATGGCGGGCGCACCGTCTGTGAATGACGACAACTATACCTACCTCAACCATTTTAGCGAGGGGTTGGCATTTGCCCAACTGATAGCAGGAGTAAAGTCATGAAACTCACCGTAAACAATCAACCTGTAGACATTGGCGACAACAGCACCTCTTCGTGCGGGATAACTTTGTTGTGCGTGATAACCCAGTTTGGCGCGGGTGGACAATTTGCAGTGGCGCTTAATGGCCAGTTTGTCAGCAAACAAAACTACCCACAAACAATGGTGTCAGCAGACGACAAAATCGAAATACTATCGCCGATACAAGGGGGTTGAGTATGAGTACATTGAAAATTTACGGCACCGAATTAAACAGCCGCCTGCTGATTGGCAGCGCGCTGTATCCCTCACCGCAGGTGATGAACGATGCGGTTAAAGCCAGTGGATCTGAGGTGATCACCTTATCGCTACGCAGGCAAAATCCCAGTGAACAAAGCGGCAAAAAAATCTGGCAGTATATCCAGCAAATGGGTTGCCACCTGCTGCCTAATACCGCCGGATGCAAAACCAGCGACGAAGCTTTCACATTGGCGCAAATGAGCCGCGAGATATTCAACACCGACTGGATCAAACTCGAAGTGATTGGCGATGACTACAATTTACAGCCTGATCCGATTGAATTGCTCAAGGCAGCGGATATGTTGATTAAAGATGGATTCAAAGTTTTGCCCTATTGCACCGACGATTTAGTTGTCTGCCAGCGTCTCTATGATTTGGGTTGTGAAGTCATAATGCCGTGGGGATCGCCAATTGGCACTGGATTAGGCCTGATGAATCCGTATAATCTAGAAGCAATTAGAGTGCGATTACCACAAGCCACCTTGATCGTTGATGCCGGAATTGGACGCCCGTCTGATGCCTGCCAAGCGATGGAGATGGGTTATGATGGTGTATTGCTCAACAGCGCTGTGGCATTGGCCGACAATCCTGTATTAATGGCAGGTGCTTTTGCCCGTAGCATCGAAGCCGGTTCGCAGGCCTATTTGGCTGGCGTGATGCCGCAACGACAAACCGCCAATCCGAGTACGCCCACCTTGGGCACACCGTTTTGGCACCAGGAGACAAACACATGACAAAACCGATTGTCTGGACCATTGCCGGTTCAGATTGTGGCGGTGGCGCAGGCATACAGGCCGATATTCAGGCCATTGCCGGATTGGGGGGTTACGCGTGCAGCGTAATCACCGCCAATACCGCGCAAAACTCCCAAGATGTTGAGGCCGTTAACCCGGTGTCTGATGCCGTTTTGGCATCGCAACTAGACAGCTTGGCGCAAGACATGCCCGCCAGCGTGATAAAAATCGGCTTGTTGGTCAATCAGGCTCAAGTTGAGCTGGTGGCCGACAAAATTCGCCAATACAAAGACCAATGGCAACAAAACCCCATCGTTATTTACGATCCGGTTGCGATAGCCTCCACTGGTCAAGCCTTGACTGAGCAGGACATTGTCGAAACCATTAAGACCAAACTCTTTCCGTTGGTCGATGTGCTAACGCCAAATACGCTTGAGGTACAAAAACTCACCGGCATTTATTTGCTGGGGGCCGAGTCGGTTAAGCAGGCCGCCACCAAATTAATGGCGATGGGGGTGGGTTCAGTTGTCATCAAGGGCGGGCATTGGAACTATCCTGACGGATATTGTGTTGATTATTGTTGCACCCAAAAAGGCGCAACCATGCAACATTACTGGTTGGCAACAAAAACCATTAATTCGCCGCATACCCACGGCACAGGTTGCGCATTCTCATCGGCAATGGCCACCGTCATGGCGCTGGAATACCCCATTCGTGATGCTTTCACCATTGCCAAAGCTTACATTAATCAAGGGCTTAAAGCGTCCTTTAGAGTCGGTGAAGGCATTGGACCAGTAAGTCATATGGGTTGGCCTAAAAAACTCGAAGATTTTCCGCAGGTCGTCGAATTGGGTTCTACCATCGCCGCAGCGCTTGAATTGAATGCCCACGACCAACAGCCACTTGTCGCAGGGTTTAACCGTTGCAACGAGCCACAACTGGGCTTGTACCCGGTGGTGGATTTGTACCAATGGATAGAAAAACTGTTGTTGTTGGGTGTTAAAACTGTACAGTTGCGGATCAAGAAAAAACACCAGACCCCGGCTTATATTGAGCAGCAGATAATTGAAGCCATCCACTTGGGGCAGCGATTCAAAGCCAAAATTTTTATCAACGACCACTGGGCACTGGCCGTCAAACACGGGGCTTACGGCGTACATTTGGGTCAAGAAGACCTCAACGAAGCCGACTTAACTGTCATCAAGGCATCTGGTGCACGGCTTGGCATCAGCACCCATGGTTATTATGAAATGCTGCGCGCCCATGAATATCAACCCAGTTACCTAGCCTTTGGGGCAATTTTTCCGACCAAGACCAAAGACATGGCCGGTATGATCCAAGGTGTTGACCGTTTGGAGAAATACGCCAATTTATTCAGTGATTACACGACCGTGGCGATTGGCGGCATTTCGCTTGAGCGCGCTTCAGATGTGGTCAAAACCGGCGTAGGCAGCATTGCCGTTGTCACTGCCATAACCGAAGCCAACAATGTCACCGATGCGGTTGAGCAATTGCAAAAATGCATTGGCAATAACTGAGCTTGATTGAATTAAATAAATGCTAAACGACAAAGAACGCACCCGTTACAGCCGCCACCTGTTGCTTAAGGAAATCGGCGAGCAAGGACAAGAAAAACTAAAAGCCGCAACCGTATTGATCGTAGGCCTTGGTGGCCTCGGTTGCCCGGCAGCATTGTATTTGGCCGCGGCTGGCGTAGGAAAACTGGTGCTGGTAGACGGCGACAAGGTCGAAACCTCCAACCTGCAACGCCAGATCATGTACAAAGCGAACCACGTAGGCACAGACAAATCGGCCAGTGCGCAAAAATCCCTATATGGCCTCAATTCACTGGTCGAAGTTGAAGCGATAAATCGCCATGTCGATGAATCAAACATCACAAAACTGGTGCAATCTGCCGATGTGGTACTCGATTGCACCGACAACTTCGCCACGCGGCACCTCATCAACAAAACCTGCTTCAAACAATCAAAAACCCTGATCAGTGGTGCCGCCATCAGAGGCGAAGGCCAATTTATGGTGTTTGATTTTGCCCGAGACAGCGATTGCCCCTGTTACAACTGTTTATTCCCCCAAAGCGCAGAAGAGCCAACATTAAACTGTCAAAACAGCGGCGTATTCGGCCCAGTGCTTGGCATCATCGGCAGTATGCAAGCACTAGAAACCATCAAATGGCTCATCGGAAAACCACTGCCCTCAGCGGGCAAGCTTAAAGTCTTTGATGGCATGAACTTGTCTTGGATGGAGTTTAAGATGAGTAAGAATGAACAGTGTGAGGTTTGTTGCGGTGCTTAGGATCCATCAGTTTGTTCTACTAACCGTGGTAGGAGCGAGCTCCAGCTCGCGATGAAGTGGCAAAGCCATTTCAAAGACATTGTTCTTCGAACAATATCGTGAGCTGGAGCTCACTCCTACTATTTGGGCTTTTTGGGATTCTATTGTTCCTGCCCTTATTTATCATGACATTCGCCGATCCCCATTTGATAGAACGCTCAGGGAAAGCTTTTATCGAATGGAAACTTCAATCTGAAACAGACAAAAAGATTGACTCAATTCAATTACCCGCTACAACCAAGTTTGAGCGCATGTTGGGCGACAAAGCCAAAAAGTTACGCCAACAAACTGAACAAAAACTGGTACTTTTAAAACTGCAATTAAAAGCCGATGCGCCTGCAATTCTTGCTGCCCAGTTGGAAAAAATCAGCAACCTTGATTGTGAATGCCGTAAAAAGTGGGAAAGCAGGCTGCGAAGTACAATGAAAATGGAGTTGGCCAGCCTACAAAAGACCAAGGCCAAAATCATCGATTTCAGTCACGCAAAGTATATGGATATCACCCAAAAACTCACCTTAGACGTGCGAATATTCCTTGGCATCAATGCAACCATATTTGTATTGCTGTTGCTCATTTCTTTTATGAAACCAGCAGCGATATCACACCTGTTTTTACCGGGAAGCTTGATGTTGGTTTCAACACTCGTTTGCTCTTACTTCTACCTTTTCGAACAAAACTGGTTTTACACCATACTTTATAACGACTACACCGGTTTTAGCTTCATCGGCTATCTATTGTTGGTTTTTGCGATTCTGTGTGACATTGTTTTTAACAAAGCCAGAGTAACAACAACGGTTATCAACGCTTGTTTGGAAGTTGTCGGACAGGCCGCTAGTTTGGTGCCTTGTTGAGGTGGGTTGCAATGGCAAAATTTTCGAATAAAGCTTTCAATGGATCAATACATGGGAAAGTCATTAATTTCAGCAGTAATACTATTGTCGTAACTCGCTATGGGGCACTTAGCGAGTTAGAGTTTTTGCTTTAATGTGTTCGAAGAACCATTACTATTCTTAAACCACCCCCCAATTTCCAGTCTTCTATCTGTGCCTAATGACAACTGACTTAGCCGCGCGGCTCTGCCTATTGTGGTTTTGTATATTAACTAAAACACCTCTGAGTTTACTAAGTAAATTTTCTGAACTTCCGTTCCTCGGACAAAACAGACATTTTAATGGCGGCTTTTAATGTCTGAAAAATGTCCGCTTTGTCGCGCTTTTTGACCTAAAGCAGTTTAAAAACTGAAGCTACCTGATTGAATACTAGTTGATGAGGGTCGGCAACGATTCCTGCTTTAAACAGCCAGAAGGCTAATTCATAACCAAAGCCGAAAACTTTTTACCATATCGGGGGATGGGAAAAAGTGGCCAAATAAGCGCTTACTTTATAGCACTGTCAACAGCATTTTTACAGCTAGTTGTTTTTTTTGAATTTATTGTTTGATATTTATTAGCCTCATATTGAGGGATTTTGTCATTGGCAATGATATTGCTGTATAATGCTGCAGTTTTCGCGAAAACCATAAATTAATAAAGGAAAGTGTAATGAAAATATTCAACGCCTTATTGGCTACCTGTGTACTTGCATGTTCATCGACTGCAATGGCCGAAAATGTGTGGAAAACCCAAACCAATATCGAAGGTGTGCAGGCATTACACGATGGCAGCTATATCTTGTATTTGCCTTTGGGCACTGACTCAACTTGTAACGAAGGTGGAAAACTGTTCCGGGTAGCAGAGAATCAAAACCAGGTTACTCAAGAGGGGGCAAGGAATCTGCTGACTGTTGCCCTGGTGGCATACACTTCGAAAAAGAAAGTCAGTGTATTGTACGATAACGGCAGTGCCAGTTGTTATGTTCAGCAGATTCATCTTAGAAATGACAGCTGATTAGCTTATCGGGCAGCACTCACAGTGCTGCCGTCTTTGATATTTAGCAAAGTTTTGTCTGGTGACATTTTAAAATTAATTACTCAACATTTTGAATCTGCTTGTTGTTTTGTAAGTTTAATTTGTTTTTTTCAATGGTTTATGTTGGTTTTGCGACAGGGCTTGAACGTTTATGTCACCAATTCAGTCTAAATGTTCACAAATCCGAATCACTGATTAGGTTTGTGGCATAAAGCTGTGGTATTCAAGCGGCATTCAGCCAGAAATTAGGTGTCTACTATTTCGAGGGAAGATCGCTCATGTTATTGGGGAACGATTTAACCACACTAAAAGTTCAGTCGATTTGATTAAGAATGATGACCGTTAATTTCTTAATCTGTAGGCACTGAGATTTTAATTGAGCATTTAGATGACAAATAATAATGGGTCGGTGTGAAAACTAAAGCAAAAGATCAACTCGCTTCGTGCCCCATTTCGCCTTACATTAAGAAAAACGTATGTCCGCTATTGGCTGCAAAGTGAACCAAAAACGCGCTGAATATTTGCTATAGCTTAGGTCTTCATTGTCGCAAAGCGAGACATTAGAAAATGTATCCCAAACATTCAAATATCATGAAATTTAAAAACTTACACTGTAAGGCGCTTTGGCGGCGAAAGTGAGCTGAGTTTTGTGGCAAGATATCCGCTGCGCCGAAAAAGCTGGGGCCAAGTTGTTTGATTAACAAAGCCCCTGCCTCCAGCCCTTTTTTACTCCCTCCCAACTAAATGGTTCAAAGGTGTCACAGTCAATACAATGCTGCCGCCTTCAAGCGGGTTATCATCATCGTTAAAGTCGTCGATAGTTTCGGGGTCGTAACGGATTAATTCAATTTCTCGCCCTAATGACAGCGCGGCAATGCGATAAACCAGTTTGTTCAACAGTTTGCGGGTGGGAGCCAAATTCATCAACGGATCAAGGCCGTAACGGGCAATATCAAGGATGCCGTCCAGATCCGCAGGATCCAATACGACAGAATTTCGTGTAAACTCATCGGTAGTCATAATAACCTCGTTCATTCGTGTTAGGTTGTTTTGATTAGCTGGTCTTAGGTGTTCAAGCACCCAAGGCCTGCGCCTTTTCTTGTTACTTTCTTTCGTTAATCCCCCTTCTATTATTACTGGTTAGGCTTACAGGCATTTTACCACTTTTCGTTGGCGACTACAGTAAAAAGTTGGTTAATAAATGAACTTTATAGGCTAGCCTGCCGCTTCCTTCTTCTTATACCTTCAAAGCATTTAACCTGTTGTTTTAGATTATTTTATTCTCAATAAACTGTGCAATAAATAACCAGAGTGATTGTCGTTAACTATACTTATATAAGGGGTATCCACTTAGCTCCACCCGTGTCAATATGTAGTGATGAGCCGTTCGTCGAAAACACTAATAGCAGGTG
>JABSOG010000411.1 GCA_013216025.1 Algicola sp.
GGAAGCGCTGTGAGGCGTGAAGCTAACTTGTACTAATTGCCCGTGAGGCTTAACCATACAACCCCAAGTGGTTTGTGTGTATGTTTGTAAAATCATTAAATGAATAAACAAATGACGACTTAAGAAACGAAATAAATTACTATATAAAACAGCTTTTCTAACATTAAAACAGAATTCGCCTGGCAGCAATGGCAACGTGGTACCACCTGATCCCATCCCGAACTCAGAAGTGAAACGCGTTAGCGCCGATGGTAGTGTGGGAGATCCCATGTGAGAGTAGGACACCGCCAGGCACCCAATAAAACAGACAAGCCCGATACGAAAGTATCGGGCTTTTTTGTGTTTTCGTAGGAACGAGCTCCAGCTCGTGATAAATGGCGTAGCCATTTCAATGGATTAACGAACCCCCGTATATATTTGGCCGCTGGCCAAAATCGCGAGCTGGAGCTCGCTCCTACCAAACCTACTTAATAATCTTAATCCATTCACCAGGCTTGGGTTCACCTCGTGGGTAATAGCCATTAATCAATCGCAGCTGTTGCTCTGCGTAGCGTCCGATTCGTGTGATACGGGCCAACTGGGCAAATGTTGTTTTCTCATTGGCTTTTACATAGTGAATGGTTTTGGCTTTTGGCAGTCGTTTTCTTGCCAGTGCAGGGCGAAAGCTATGGATGCTGCGTAAAAACATTTCGTCATAGTTCACGTCTTTGTCGGGTTTGTCGACTGTGCCGGTGAACAAGTAGACTTTACGGCCCTGGAAAAACGCTGCTACGCGTTTGTCTGGTCGACCATCGCTAGTGGCAACTAAACCGGTATGGGCCTTGAAGCCGTATTGGCTGAAGCTTTCTGAGCGTTTTAACAGCGCGATCTTCATTTCGTCACGAATGTAGTCAGTGGGTCTTACCGGCTTTTTCAGTATTCTGACTTCTAGCTCGATGTTGGCAGACTTGTCAGTGGCTGAGCCAATGATTGATGAGCGTTGATTTTCGATTGTCCATTCGTCTGGAAACAGTAAGGTGAATCCGAGTTTGTCATGTATATAGCGGTTTTCATCTTTGGGTGTTTCTTTCATGGACATTTGGTAGTTGATGCCATAAACCAATCCTTCAACCTGCTCGCGATAAACATCGGCGTTGTCTGTGTTTTGTTGATCTTTGGGTAGTGTGCCGGCTTCTTTCACCACTGTTTTTAAGCGGATGTCATTACGAGGGTGAGTGGCAAACACGCCGTGGTAACTTCGCTGTTTTTTGCCTTCTTGCTTGGTTCTATAACGATTAAATTTTTCCTGATCTTTTAGCACACCGATGGTTTCGATCATGGCTTGCGGTGAATAGCCGCTTCTATAGAGATATCCGGCACCAAATTTGTCTGCCTCAAGCTCCATTTCACGGCCATAACCTTTGACTGCCACACTGCTCCATAAGTTACTCATGTCGGCCAATACTGCGCTGCCGGTGGTGAGTATGGTGAAGATGGACAATATATTGGCACCCGTGCGTGCTGAATCTTGTCTGACGGCGTGACGAGCGGTGATGTGACCAATCTCGTGTGACAAGACTGCGGCCAGTTGTGCTTCAGAATTCAAATAGGCCAATAATCCGCGATTGATGTAGATATATCCGCCCGGTGCGGCAAAGGCGTTGATCTCGGGTTGGTCGATGATGGTAAAGTGATAGGTCAAATCTGGTCTGTCGCTATTTTCGGCTATTTTTTGCCCAATGCTGTCGACGTATTTTTGCAGTTTTTTGTCTTGGTATATGGGGGTGCTGGCGAGGATTTTTTCGTGCATCTCTTTGCCCAAAGCCAACTCGCGAGCTTCTGACATCAACACTACATTCGGGGTGCCAGATGCCGGATTAATTGAACAGCCAGTGGGTATCAGGCATAACGCGGTCAGTACGGCTGAGGTAAGTAACTTGTTGGTGTTCATGATTATTGCTCCGTTACATGGTTTTGTTCTTTGATGACATAGTTTTGCTCTTGGGTTACATCGTTTTGTTCTGCGCTGGGGGTTGTTCAGCGTCTACTTTGAAAAAGCTGCGCAATTGTAATCCGATGGCTTTGCAAACGTCATCCTGAACCGGCGCTATGATTGGGATTGGTATGACAATGGCTGGCATATAGGAAGTGCCATCGGCAGTGCCGTTGATTTTACCGACCATTTTGCGTTTGCTATAATCCCAGATGGTGGCTTCGTATTCGGCCCTTTTGTCCCAGGTGCCAAAGCCAAAACAGCTGATACCCGTGACACCCAGCGCACAGGTTATTTGTCCGCTTTTGCTAATCGTCTGAGTGGAGCCGTCAACCCATATCAAATATTGCATGTCAAAATCAGCAATGGCTTGGGATAGTTCTTCATACTCAAGTAAACGAAAAAGATCCGCGACTTTTACTGGGGCCGTGCGTGGCTCAAACCAAGGGTAAAGTTTGTCGACAAACACATCTTCGGGTATTACCCTGACTTGGGATTGTCCTTTGTTTAAGACTTTGCCAATGCATGACACCAAATCAGGTTCGGTTTCGTATTCACTGCCACTGCGCCTGCCAACCACCACAATGGATTTTCCCGCGGCCAACTCGCTGCCCTCGCCTTGAACCAATCGTGATTGGTCTATGGTGACTGTTGTGCAACCCTGTACCAGAACCAACAGTAATATCGCTCCTGCTTGAATGACTATTGTGAATGCTTTTATCATTGTATTCTCCACTTTCTGAGGCGCTAAATCTGGCTGTTGGCACGGTGTTGTAACCACTGGCGTATCTCGGGTACTTTGTCGAAACTCATCGCAAATCCTGCACCCGCATCTCTAAGGGCGACGATCATGGCTTCGTTAATGGCGGCACCTTCGCTTTTCAGCATCGCGGTTGGCGACTTACCATAGGCGGTCAGTATCCAGTCGGCGATAAGTTGGCCTTGTGGGTCAAATAATTGCATGTTGTATTTGATCCAAACCTCGTACATATCGATTCGGGTGTCTCCCGGTACGGTATATTGAAAGTCGTCGACTGTCATGGTCAGCACCAAATCAACCGGTTGTTCCAGATTAGGTGTATTAACGCTGGTCATCGGCACCACGCTTTTGAATATTGAAGGTAATATGGTTTGGAACAACTTTACCTGAGCGGACCCAATACCAAAGGTGCGATCACTTCTGTTTTCATTGGTTTCATGATAGGTGTATTGGCTGAACGTCGGCGGGTAGTAAACCCCCACAGTCAACGGCATCTGGTGGAATACTGGCGTGGGGAAATTGCCGGAGACCTCTACTTTGGTGGCACAGCCGCTAAGCAGTAATACCAGGGTGACCATCAAGGTACCCAGTGTTGTTTTGTTGGTAATATACCGTTTTTCGTCTTTCATACAGGCTCCTAACATCAGGGTTTAAAGTCATTCAGTCCGACAAACGTGCCGCCGTTTCTATGGGTCAGCTCGCGCATCAGGGTGGCAAAGCGGATCCCGGTGCGCTGCATATTGGGCTGCCGAGCAAATTGCACCGGAAATCCGACAGCATGTATTCTGACCATTCTTTCGTCGTTAGCATTTAATTTGTTGAGCCTGTCGATTGTGCGTACTACATTTTGAATCGAACGACCCGAAAATTCATCGCCAAATACATAAAGACTGATTTTTTTGTTTTCGTCAAAAAAGGTGCGTACAGCCCGCTGAATGCCTTCAACTGGCGAGCTGTTGCTGAATGGATTCCAAGTGCGTAGTCTTTGGATGATGGCTTTGCGGCGCCCCGGGGTATCGGGTATCCACTTACGGCGATAGTTGGTGAACATGTAATCGCCCATGTCGTTCATGACTTGAATGCCTTTGACCTTGGGGTAGATATCCAAGGTGGCGATAAGTTCGTTCATCATGCGCTCCCAACCGTAGTTGAACATACTGCCGGAGGTGTCAATGATGAAAATGATGTATTCGCTGTCGACTGGAATACCGCCGACGATGTTGTTGGTGCGCTTGTTGTTTTTGCCCAGCAGTCGCTCCATTTCGTCGGTCAGGGTTTGCAGTGCCAGTTCAAGCTTGCCTTTTTCTTCTTGGGTGACCGGGGTGGCTTCGGCTAATTGGGCGTATTGGGCTTCGAGTTCGGCTTGTTGGGTTCTTAATATCGCTAGGCGTTTTTTCTCTAACGCAATTTGCTCGTGTTTGGCGTTGAGTTCACGGTTAAACACTAGGGTTTCGCCGCGAATGGCGAACAGGTTTTTTTGCAGGTCGGCTATCTGACCGTTAAGGTTGGCCTGAGATTCTTCGACAACTTTGGGTTCGACGGTTTTGGTGATCATCAGCAACAGTACGATAGCGCCGAAGCCACAGCAGATCACATCCAAAAAGGACACTGTTAGTTCATTGGTACTGCGGCGTTTTCTGGTCATGGCCAATCCTTCGAGGGGCTGATAAACGACCCAGCGGTATGTTGGGCGAGCTTCCAAAAGGCAGCGGCTGCCATTGGATCACCTTCCATCGGCCATAACATCACATTGACTGGAATGCCTACTGGTAATATGTCTATAGCATTTTCATACAATTCGAGTCTGTCTGGGCCTGTGATGGTATTGCCTCTTGGCGGTGTCATTCCCTGGGTTGGTAGGCCATCGGTGATTAACAATATGTTGTCTGGCAGTGGATTTAATCCGGCGATGGATTGAAAAGCCCGTTGTAAGCTGGTGCCCTTTTGTGGGATGACGTCTCGCAGGTTGAGCATACCCTGCTCCATTTCTTTGCGGTCGGCCACTTCAAGCCATTGTGTTTCGGTGTTTTCAATGGTCGACGAAACCCGGGTGTTAAAAGTGTATATCTGATAATGACTGTCTACTGAAAATTGGGCCGTCAACCATTCTACTGTGGCCAGTGCGCGCAGCCATTTAGGGGAGGCCCGTTTGGTATCGTCGGACATGTTGCGACGCCTAATCACATTGACGATGGTGCTGTCGAGCATACTGGCTGAGGCATCGAGCAAAATCAGCACCCGGTTGCCACCTACCTGCAAGCCGGTCAGATATTGGCGTTGACCGTGACCTTCGATGCGGCGTAGGTCGTTGCCTTTTTTCAGCTCTTTTTCGATTTCTTTTTTCTGTTCGGCGAGAATACGCAGCTCTTCTTCGAGTGCTTTTATTTGTTGGTCGGTTTTGTCGTCGTCTAATACCTTGATCTTGTCGCGTATCGCGGTGATGTCGTCATTGATGCGTCTGGCCAAACCATCGGCGCTGACCAGTTGCATATCAACATCTGATAAGGTGTTGCGAATTTTAACCAAACCGTCTTGACCTTCTCTGACTTCTTCTTCGAGCAGATTGACCTCGGCGGTCAAATCTTGATGTTGCTCGTCAATGAAGGTGTTGGTTTCGTGTTTGATGATCAAAAATATCAGCGCAACCGCGCCAAGGCCGCAAGACATGATGTCGAGAAACGAAAGACTGAATGTAGAAAATTCGCGTTTTCTAGCCATTAGCAGTATTCACCCTTTAACACGTTGATTAGCGTTAAAGAACCACTGCAATAGCTGAAGGACAAGGTGTCTCCGTTGTCTAGCTGTTCATCTTTACTACCGGGTTGTCCGTTGATTAATACCTCACGGCCATTTAGTGCAGTGACTGTTAGGTTGCCGCCGTTGTTGGTCAGTGAAAAATGGGCTTTGCCGTTGCGTTCAGTCGTGAGGCTGAGTTCCTTGTCTGTGACGATATACAGCGGTTTTTCTCCCAAAGGATAAGCGGCGTTTTGTAATAATATATGGGTAGATTTTTGTCCATTGTTGCCCTTGCTCTTCACCTTAACTGGTCCTTGGTGCGCAGGTAACTGGGTGACCAGACTCAGTCCGTCACCATCGGGGCAAATGTGTTTTTGATGGGCAAGACAATTATCGACAATGGCGGTATTGTTAACGGTTATTGCTGCGTCTAATTGATTGAATAGTTCAGGGATTGTGGCAATTCGCTCACTGACCAGCAAAGTGTCGATTGGCCCAACATGGCTCAGGGCTTTTATCACCGGCTCAAACAAGCCTTGGGTATGGCGCAGCAACGACTGACGGTTCAGTTTGATTTTCTTGCCTTTGATCTCTAATTGAATATCATCGTCTGTGCTGAACAGCAGTGCTTCGAGAGTGTTATAAAGTTGTTGTTCGGTGTCGGCTTCGTGGAGCGGATCAAAACGGCATTGTTGAATGAACTGGGCACTGAGAAACTTTGCCCAGTGTTGATATAACTGGGTGAGTCCGGTGCCCGCGAAGATGTCGGCGCGTTTGACTTTAACGTTTTCATTGACGCTCAATTCGGTCAATAGACATTGATGCAATTGAATATCAAGATAGACAATACGGCCTACAAGGGGCGTGTTGGCCACTGCTGCGACCGAACTGTCGACAAGCCCAACCACCTTAAAGGCGAATTGACCGAAAATACCCAATAATAATGATAATTGCTCGCGGTCAAAACTGGCGGGCACAGACAAAATCACTTCATCGATACCTCCTGCTTGACTGACCAGCTCAAGTAATTGCTGGTAGGCAAAATCACCATAATGACGAAACTTGGGATTATTGGTCTCAATCGGCGCCAAGCTTAACAGGTTCCAATACTGGTTATAGCTGAGCCTGGGTTGTAAGCGGGCCTGTTGCTGGGCTTTTTCGCCAAACAATACGCCTTTAGGGGCCAGCGTGGCAAAACCAGTACTGAGCCAGCTTTGCTTGTCAACAGTCAGTTTTAACTGGTGATCATTGAGTTCCAATAGGGCTGTTGTCATCGTTTTAAGCCTTTGCTTGATCAACTTTCAAATGGGTTAACAGGTTAGCATCGCAATAATCCTGAGTATTTTGCACCAAACGTTCTTGCAGCAGCTGCAACTGATGAGAGAAAAACATGATAAAGATGCTTATCACCAAGGCAATAAAGGTTGAGTTAAAGGCAACCCCCAAACTGATGGTTACGCCAGCAATGTCGCCTTCGACTGCCTTATGAGCTTGACCGAGTGCTTCACCGATACCGCGAACGGTACCAATAAACCCAATCGATGGGATGGCCCAAGCGATATAACGTATCATGGCCAATTCGCTGTCGAGCCTGTCGGATTCGGCATCACATACATCTTTGACGGCGGTGGCCACGGCGGCGATATTGCCGGTCGAACCAAAACGTTGCAATGCCATCAGCAAGGTTCGCGGTGCCATCATCG
>JABSOG010000412.1 GCA_013216025.1 Algicola sp.
CTGCTGATTAAACGTGTCGTGGTTGGTATAACGCTCGTCGCTGATATGTCGGGCATCGACCAAGGTAACAGTGGCGTTTAACTGCAAAACGTCTTGATAATGCTTAGCTCGCAAAACTTTCAGCACCTCTTTGGGATGGCCCAGTCCGGTGGGTTCAATCAACAACCGGTCGGGTTTAGCCTTGGTGAGTAGGGCATTAAGCGCAATTTGCATCGGCACGCCCGAAGCACAACACATACACCCACCGGGCACTTGAGTGATAAATAAGCCGCCAGCTTGTTTTGAGGTTTGAGCTGACTGCCCTTCAATAAGACTGGCATCAATGCCAATCTCGCCAAATTCGTTGACCAAAACCGCCCAGCGCTGATGCTCGGGTTTGCTTTTCAGCAGATGTAAAATCGCTGTGGTTTTACCTACCCCTAAAAAACCGGTGATGATGTTGGTGGGGACGTCTTTTATAGGTAAAGAGGCGGTTGGCATGGCTGAAACACCTTAAACAATGGGATGGGCGTTACCTTAATTTGTAATGAATGGTAAATCAACCGATTGTCGACTCTGGCATTTCCATCAATTTGTCGCCTGAACCCATTATTTTAAAGTGTGTGGCTTGCGCAGGAACAAATATTTGACTAGGCTGTATTAGCGTTCTCACACTGGGTCCTGTACGAGAACTGCGACCGACCTGAGGGAAAGCTGGTTTGAGACAGTTTTCGCGTTCTTTTTGTGCGAATAGTTTTACTATTCAATCAAAAAGAACGCGGAAAATGGCCAAATCCAGATTTCTCTCAGTAGAGTCGCCGTTCTCGGACAGGCCCCTTAGGTCCTATTACGGCTGGTTTGTGTTGCTCGGAATATAAGGCAATAAGTTGACCAGAGATTTTAAAGGATGGTTGTTTTGTGAGTCATGCAGACTGCTTTATTTAAAAGTGCATTTAAAACAGCATCACAACAACAAAGGAAAAGGACCATTATGACCAGTCAGCAAAGAGGCGAAAATCTCCTCAAAAACCAGAAAATTGCAGATATGCCCAAGCATATTTCTGCCGTTCAGTCGCTCATTCAGGCCTGTATCAATGTAGAACTTTTTACCATTCCACTTTACATGGTGTCGTTGTATTCGATTACCGGCATGCATGAAATTAATTCAAAAAGTGCCCTTTACAAAGGGCGAATTTGGCCGGGCAGTGGACCTGTGACTAAACCGGGCGAGAGCCCTAAGGCCAAGTCGGACAACGCGCCGGGCACCGAAAACCGAAAGGCTAACGAGCAGGCCTACAATACCATTTACAGTGTTTTTATCGATGAGATGTTACATCTTCAACTGGTTTCTAATTTGGCTTCGACTATTGGGGTTGCGCCTAACTTCACCAGTGAGTTGTTACAGAATGAAACGTCAGGATGGACTTGTTATGGCGATGACCAGACAATCATTCCGCATATTTTGGACTTGGAAGACACCATAGATTACAAAAATGTCAAAGTGAAACTTGGTCCGGTAGATTACAACCAGCTCCAGCTGTTTTTGGCCATTGAACAACCTACCGATAGGGCTGAATTTGAGACAAGCATTAGATACCATAAACAATACAGTCAAATAACCGAAAACCGCCGTGATGCTTATTTTCCTAAAGTGCCTTTTGCCGAATGGACCGTCGATTTAGACGAATCCGACTTGCCGATGTTTGGCTCCATTGGTTATATGTATCAATGCCTTGAAGAGTATTTATCGATTGAATACGCCGACTCTCATGTCGACGGTCACAAGTTTACTTTGTGGGAGCAACTTTATAATCCCTTGGCGCAGCAAAGAGATTTGTTTAATAAGGAAAAAAGTGGTCACCCTTACAAAGAGTATCCGGGGTTTGATGCGAAATTAGGGGTTTATGACAAGAAAAATGCGAGACAAAATGCAAAAAAATCCCTATGTAAAGCCAACGAGATGATCAAAGCGATCACCGATCAGGGTGAAGGTTCAGTACCTGATAGCGGGATTCACAAAATGGCCATAATAATTGAGATATTGATCAGGGCATTGGGTCCATACGAAAAGCTAAAACTGGTCAATACCTTTGACAAAGGCCACTATACCTCGCATCGCTCAAAAGGCTTCGATTTTAATAAGGCCTTCAGGGGACTGGTTAAAAGCATTAAACCGGAAGCGAAAAAAGGCGATTATGCCAAATTGGCTGACACGGCGTTAATGGATGTATTCAAAGCGGCTTTGACCAATGACTTAGGTGAAGGTTATGCCAGTGTCGAAGGGTTGATTTATGACGTCGAAAACAATGTAAAAAGAAAATACCGTCCAGACAAATTGGCACTCGAAAAAGACTACACAAGTTACAACGCATCAGGCGATGAAGCTTACAATCAAAGCAGTCATGCCGCCGCCCGTTGCGGTGAGTTTGCTGGTGACATCACTCATTATGAGCGTTTTGGCGAGATTAAAAATAGCCTCGACTGCATCTCGACCTGGGAAACCTGGCACCGTGATAGCGGTAGCTGGTCAGAGTCAGATTTGGTGACCAGTGAGTATGACGCCGAAAATCCAGTGGAAAACATTCCCTTGCCAGCGGATGTGGCTGATGCATTGAATAACCTTAAGTCGCAAGACCAAGAACAAAACTGTGAGCAGGGCGACAATTTTAAATTGTTCAGTGAGGCCGCTTGTGGCTCTATCGCCGGGATCACCCGGGTGCTTGATAACTATTGGAATAATACGGATATCGACTTTCCGTTTCCATCGATGGCAGGATCAGGTGATCGCGTGTCTATTTGCTGGGCTGTTTTTGGTAAGGCACCAGACTTGTCGATAGGGATACAAGAAGTTGTCAGTAGCAAAATGTATCACGCTTGTCAGGGGCTGAGTTTCACGGGTGATGCGCCTGATAACTGTGCTTCTCAGCAGATTTACCATAGTTGCAAAGGGTCGAACCAATGTAAAGGGCAGGGCGGTTGCGGTTTTGTTCATTCGACTACCGCTGGCGGGAATTGCGGCAGTTCGGGCAGCACTGCCGATGAGCTGTATACCGCACCTGGCAATAACTTTTGCGGTAACCCCAATGGCGGTTATGGTGGTTGTGCGGTGCCCATCTCAGCCTCTCAACTCTATCCAAACAGCGGAGAGATGCAGGTGAACAAGTTTACCGGCGAGGGTTGTGATTTCACCGCGCTTGATGAAACCCTACCTTTTACAGAGGGCGAAGCCGTTTATAATGTCGCATGGGAAGCCTATTGCAGGGCACTTAAGGCTGCGGACCCGCTGAGCGAACCGCCGACTGAGCTAGCAGTAAGCGACTTGCGTTTGGCCTTTCCACCTTCTACATGATGAGTGATCACAACAGTAAAAAACAACGTCTGGGCCTAGATACCCTCAGTCTTGAGAATCTGGGCTTTGGCGTTGGCCTACGCAACCCGCACTTTGGTTATTTAATGCGTAATGAGCCCGGTGTCGACTGGTTTGAAATCATCAGTGAAAATTTCATTGATAACCATGGGTATGACCGCTACGTATTAGACAGCCTACGCGAAAAGGTGCCGGTGGTGATGCATGGCGTGTCGCTGTCTATCGGTAGTTCTGATCCGCTGAATATGGACTATTTGGCTAAGTTGAAACAATTAGCCGATGAAATAAAACCCCGCTGGATCTCAGATCACCTCTGCTGGACCGGCATTGCTGGCATCAACACCCATGACTTGTTGCCAATGCCACTGACCGAAGCGTCATTAAAGCATGTGACCGCGCGGGTTAATCAGGTGCAAGACTACCTGCAAAGGCCGCTGATCATCGAAAACCCCAGTACATACCTTGAATTTGAGCAATCAACCCTCAAAGAATGGGATTTTTTGCGATTGTTGACCGAACAAACCGGTTGTGGCCTGCTGCTTGATGTCAACAATGTGTTTGTGTCGGCGACCAATCATCAATTTGACTGTTTGGATTATATCGATAATTTGCCCCACGACAAAATCGTACAAATTCACCTAGCGGGTCCAACTCAATCGGGACAATGTATGATTGATACTCACGATCAGCCCGTGCCGACACCTGTTTGGCAGCTTTATCAGCGAGTGATTGAGTTATGCGGACCCGTGTCAACACTACTCGAATGGGATGCCAATATCCCCGACTATCCTGATTTACTGCTTGAGTTGTATAAAGCCAAAGCGGTCATTAATGGCATCATTCCTGATTCGCCGATACAAAGCGCTAGTGGGCCTGTAACGTCGACGCCGCTTGACCATCAAATGGCTCATCAAATGAGTGTGCGATTGTGAAAGACGTCACAATGAAAACGACGCAGCAGTGGTTTGTCGAAGCCACCGCGCATAAAAATGGCCTAAGGCAAGGGTTACATTCTGCCTGGCACAAATTTGCCTTGAGCGCCGATCAACTGATCAAACCCGGCCATCTTGGCATACCGCTGCGGCTGAACATATACGCCAATGGTTATACTGCCAGACTGTTAGAATGTATGAGGGCCGATTATCCCGGTTTGTGCTGTTTGCTAGGTGATGAACTGTTTGATACCTTTGCCCGAGCCTATATTATGGAAACACCTTCGAAGTCTTATACCTTGTTTGATCTTGGCCAAGGTTTTGCGGCATTTTTGCTGCGCACCAAACCCGATGTGGTCCAACTCACCGACGAAATGGCAGCGCAATTGCTATTGCCGATTGAAGTGGCCAGATTAGAAAGGTCACGGGTAGAGGTAATTCGTTGTAAAGGCCATGAGGCTGAGCCGCCTTGTGAGGCACAAGCCCACAGCGATTTATTGATAATGACCGATTGCCCACTGAAATTATCTGATACCGCGCGATTACACCGCTTTGCCTTCGAAATGACTGACATCATTCACCAATTGGATAGTAAAAACAAACCCAACCCAAGCCCTGCTCGGTCTTGCAATTTGGTGATATGGCGGCATAACTTTCGAATACAAATGCTACAGATCGAAGATTGGCAATATAATTTCTTAAGCTGCTGCCAAGAGCAAGGCACACTGTTGCACAGCGCCCACAGTGCGGCCGACAAGCGTGAGGTACCTGTGAGTGAGATACTGGCCAAACTTTATGTTTGGTTGCCGGTTATGCTGCAAAATGGCTTGGTTCGATCTATGGTGGGTTCTGGTTTTCGGTGATTTGATATCGCCTTTCTCCAGCTTTGTGAACTGGCTCACAGTTTTTGCATTAAGCGCAGGGTATTCTTATCATCACTGTGAGACGAAAGCTTATTGGTCCCCTAATCCACTTAGCCAACGTCAGATGTTGTTACCCATGCTAAAGACCGATAACCGCCGGCCAGCGGTTGTCAAAAGAAACAGATTTATGCTCGATGACCAGAAAGCCTCTGCCCGAGAATGGTTGCCAAGCAAACGAAATACCAACAAAAAAGCCGATGGTTATGCCATCGGTTTTTTTGGTTGAGTTATTGATGAACTAATATCACTGGACTGAAAATAACTTGAGCGATATAAATAGGCCGTATAAATTGTTTAGGGTCTAAATATAGGTTATATTTGGCCTAAGGCAGACAGGAGATAAGCAATGAGAATTGAAACGATAAGTTTTTTAAAAAAGAATGTAGCCAATCTAAATTTGGAACAGCCATTGGTGATCACTCAAAATGGCACTCCATCTTATGTTATTGAATCTTATGAAGACAGAAAGCGCAGAGATAATGCAGTTGCGTTGCTAAAACTTGCCGCGTTTTCTATAGAAGACGAAAGGCAAGGTAATACCTCTTCAAGTGAGGCTATTAAGCAACGTCTTACCCAGAGACTTGAAAAATAATGTCAAGCTTTTCTACACCGGTTGGCTTGGTCTATACCGACACTTTTGAAAACCTGTTGAATCATCTTGTTGATTATCTTACGCCATTTTCTTCTCAGGAGCGGGTGGTTACCCGTGCCCTTAATGTGATTGAACGCTTTGAAAAACGGGTATTGGTCGCGCCTTATTCTGTACCTGTATCTCATTACCTACTGAGTATTGGGGTAAATTCTTTTAGGGAGTTTAATGCTGATGGTTTTAAGATACTTTATCGTGTCTTTGATGACGGTCAAGGGACAAGAATTGTCGTCGATACAATAACATCGCAAAAGCAAGATATTGAACAAGTATTGGTTAATTATTGTTTGTTGTATAAATAGCATAATCGTGGGGCATAACAGGCTGCCAACTGTTCTCCTCAAGGGTGGCAGAACCGGCTATCACCGCCGAGACAAAGAGTTAGTTGCACTAAAAAATCGCCACGAATCCCCAACGTAGCGTGCATTCAATGCACGACAACTATCATAAAACAAAAATAAACGTGCATCAAATGCACGCTACGAGCGTGTTGCAATCGTTACTCATCTTCCAAAACAGGCTTACGCCCAAAGCTATAAGCACAAGAAATCGGCGAATCACCTATTGTCGACTGAGGACTTGTTTTGGTTTTAACTTTAGCATTAGCATTAACTTTAACGTTCGCCGTTGCCATCGTTTTTGTATTCGTCACAGCATGAGGCTCAAACCAAGTTTGATCATCAAGCGAATTAAGCGCACTCCAAATGGCATGATCGACTCTTTGTGGTGTGGGTTCGTTGTTGTTGCCTTGTTCTCGAGTCGCCGTCATGGGGATGAATTTTTGCAGGTAGTCCCAAGCTGTTGGGTCTAAGCCAGGTGTAGATGTGATGCCTCGGGCGTTGTAATAAAAAATCCCGTTGAAGGCCCTCATGCCGGTGTATCCGGTATCTCTCATTAAGTAGTATTGACCGCTTAGATCATTCATGGTGGTTTTGAGTGCGTTAATAGACTGTGCGGTGGCGGTGTAACTGATGTTTACGCCCCAATGTTGCAGTCGGCTCAGGCAAAGGTAATAGATGAGTTCGCCCACGCTGCCAATGCCTTTTTGGGCTTTGGTGGCATCGCCTGTACCATCGGCGACGTTCGATCCGGGTATGGTGGCGTGTCGGCCTCGGCTGAAAATCAATTGGTATTCATCTGGTTTGACCGTGCCGTAACCATAGTCAGATGCCAGCGGATCCCAACGGTCGTCTGGGGATAGTTGAACACCCGGTACCACGGCGTTAAACCCGCCTGAGGTTTCGGCAATGGAGTATATGCCAAAGTAGTTACCGAGGGTGCGTTTGTTTAGCGGAGACCTGTGCGGCGGGAGGTAACCGGG
>JABSOG010000413.1 GCA_013216025.1 Algicola sp.
AGCCCAGCGTTTTATCAATTACTCGACAGCCACCTGCCCAATTGGCAGGCGCTGAAAAAACAACTCGATGATTTATCGGCATTGTTGTTGAACGAGTAAGGCTAGATGATTAATCATCACTCGCTTGCAACTTCGCCAACAAAGGCCGCAAAATCGCTTCACAATAAATCCCGCAATACAAAAATAGCAGAACATTGACCGCATAAGCCCGGTGGATGGTGACCGTAGCTTCAATCAATTCGATATTAGCGTGAATAGAAATAATACCCACCATCACACCGATGACGCCGCCACCATAACAAAACTGAATTTGTTTCTGATAAATCTGCGCCAGTTTTTCAGTGGCCTTGCCGCCTTCAACTTTGTCACTGAACAAGTAGCGTAAACCACCAAAAGACTTTAATAACCCATTGACACCGAACGCGCTGATGGTTGCCGCGCAGGTGAAAAACAGGGCAAATGCCAGGGTGTAAAAATCCCAGAACATTTTTAATTCGCCAGCCAATTTCATTAATAACGAAACCGCCGCCAACAATACAAATACCGCAATAGAACCGTGCATAATCTTCTCCTTTGTCCATTGACTTTGTGGATTGGGATAATCGAAAAACAGCGCGCCCACCTCTACATCAAAAGCCCCAGCTAACGCCTGCAAAGTCTCGCCCGACCCACCACCTTCGCGCTCTAACCTTTGCACGGTGCGCAAACTTAGGCCCGATGCTTTGGCTAAAACTTCTTGGGTCCAGCCTTTTTGCTGGCGTATCTGTTTCACTTTTTCTGCGGATATGTTCACGATTGTCTCCCGATGACTCTTCGAAGTGGATTATTGACAGTTGTTCTCAAGACATGCCAGTTATTATAGCCGCAATTTAGCCGCCAATCTTATGACATTTGATATTTTTCAATGGGTTAGGGTTTTAGCTTTAATCATCAATAATTAGGTTTAATAACCCCTGTCACTCAGTTAAAATGAGCCATTGTTCTTTATAGTGAATCAGCAAATGACCCGCAAACGCATTTATATCGCCTATACCGGCGGCACCATCGGGATGGAAAAGTCCGCCCAAGGCTACGTGCCCACCAGTGGTTTTTTAACCCAATCCATCCGCCAGATGCCTGAATTCAACCGAGATGAAATGCCGCTGTTCGATATTCAAGAATACTCGCCGCTAATGGATTCGGCCAATATGTCACCTGCTGATTGGCAAAAGATTGCCGATGATATTTACAGCAATTATGACGACTACGATGGTTTTATCGTACTACACGGCACCGACACCATGGCATTCACGGCATCGGCGTTATCATTTATGTTTGATGGATTGTGCAAGCCAATTATTGTTACCGGCTCGCAAATTCCACTGTCTGAAATCCGCTCTGACGGCGCGGTCAATCTGCTCGAGTCGCTTTATATTGCCGCCAATTATCCCATCAACGAAGTGGGGCTGTATTTTAATAATAAGCTCTATCGGGGTAACCGTACAACCAAAATTCACGCCGATGGTTTTGGTGCATTCACCTCAACCAATTTTGCCGAATTGATTGAAGCGGGCATCAACATCCAGTTAGTGAACGGTAAAATCAACCAACCCATGTGCCCAGACAAAACCCTGTCGCTGGCACAAATCCAGACCCAGCCAATTGGTGTGGTCAGCTTGTATCCCGGCATTTCGACCGATGTCATCGCCAATATTATCGAGCAACCAGTCAAAGCGTTGATCATTCAAAGTTACGGGGTTGGCAATGCACCACAAAACAAAGACTTTTTGGACTTGTTAAAGCGGGCCACAGAAGCGGGGATTATTGTCGTCAACCGTACTCAATGCGCCAAAGGACGGGTGAATATGGATGGTTATGCCACGGGTAATGCACTCAAGGCATCAGGTGTCATCAGTGGCTTTGATATGACGCTTGAAGCAACGCTGACCAAATTGCATTACTTGTTGAGTTTGGACCTTGATGTTGATGAAATTAAGGAATTGATGCAGCAGAGTTTAAGGGGTGAATTGACGAAGTAGGCGGTGCCTTGGCATCCAGACCTGCTCATTGACTTTAAACATCCGTTGTGTCAACCAAAATAGCTCCCAAGCGTTAACCCTGCTAACGATTCGATTTGCCGAATTAGCAACTAAAATGATAAAGGGCCACTTTATGCACCAAATATTCTCTAGCTCACCACTGCGAATTAGATTTCGAAAGTTAACAATAATGATACTAAGCACTTTTGTGGTGGCCTGTGGTGGTGGCAGTGGTGGTGGGTCATCAAGTCCTTCATCGCCAGTCAATATTGCACCAACGGCCAATGCCGGTGAAGATCAAGCTGTTGGTGAACAGGTGATGGTTACCTTGAATGGTGTTGCAAGCGCAGACAGCGACGGCAATATTGTCAGTTATCACTGGAGACAAATAGCGGGCGCAGCGGTTACTTTAGCTGATGCTGAGCTGGTATCTCCTGTCTTCACAACAATACAAGACAGTGGCGGCGAAAGTCTCAGTTTTGAATTGACGGTGACTGATAACTCAGGCTCGACGGGTACCGATACCGTCATTATTTACGTTTATTCGGCTGACCCAACTGCACAATACAGTTATATTGACAATCCTGATTTCCACGGACAATTAAGCGATGCAGTGCTGTTTAATCGTGATCCTGATTGCCGGGCTTATGCTCAAGACAACAACGATGGTGACTATGGCGCCAGCCAGATAGTGGATAATTCGAGCAACTCTGGCGACAGCGAAAGCAAAGTTCATATTGATATGGTTATTGCGAGTAATTGGAATGCCAGCACCTTCAATTACGACAATGTCACTGTAACAACAAACGCTGATGCCGCAACGCATTGTCGAATGGTTTCCAATATGGTCCCCAATCATACTTTTGGCGTTCAGGTTACCGGCCCAAATGGCGATGGCTGGATCAACCCAGTCGATCACTCAGACACAGAAGTCACCTATATTCCGGTTATGCCAGTTAAAACAACAACATTGACTGATACGCCAAGAAATCCACCGATTTTTGATTTTGACGGCATTTTGCTAAATGGTGTCGGTATCTCTATGGATTCTGGATTTTGCTACAATCCAGGCGTCACTTCAGGACCTCAGTCATTACAAACCAATGCAGCAGGCAATACCTCTGGCTGTGGCCCACGAAACAGTTGGTTTGAGTTGCCGGCTTATAGCATTTCGGACCCGTCAGCCGAGAATATGGCGGCCGTTTTTGATGATTATTTTGCCCATGCTTATGTCGGCACCTATCACTACCACGCGATGACTCATCCGCTTCAAGAAGATCAAGATCAAGTAGAGCCTCCGTCAATCGGTCAGGGTTCTCCTGTGATTGGTTTCGCTCCGGATGGTTTTCCTATTTATGGTCACTGGTTTGTTGATCAGAATGAACAGCTGGTAAAAGCAGTATCGGGCTATCAGGTTTTTGCGGTAAATTCTCGTACATCCATTGCAACAGCTTTGCATGGTACGCCACCAACCCCTTGGGATTTGGCCAATGCACCCCAAGATTTTCAGAGTGATTTTGGTTTGGAAATGGGCCGCTATGAAGAGGATTGGTATTATGCCGGTGTCGGTAATCTCGATGAGTGTAATGGCGCTTTTGATGTTAACGGTGACTATGGATATTACATAACAGATACCTATCCGTTTACGCCACCTTGTACGTATGGCGCGCGCGATCTTTCATTTGGCAAGAAGGCACCCACCCTTTAATACGAAAGCTTGAAAAGGGCAACGTAGGGGCCACGCCCCTGTGCTAGCGCTTAAAAAATTGAATACCTTTATCTCTACTCATAAAAAAGGCAGCCACTAGGCTGCCTTTTTATTTACATGCTTTTCCTACATACTTTTACTACATGATAGGTTCTATCTTATTTACCACGGTTCTCAGAACGACGACCCTGTGGACGTTTCTTGTCAGAACGGTCATAACGACCCTCTGAACGTCCTTCAGAGCGTCCTTCTGAACGACGTGGCTTACCACGGAAATCACCGCCATCACCCGTGTTAGCGGTTGTTACAGAAATATCAATTTGACGCTTGCGAATATACACTTTCTTCAAGTGTTCCAGTGCCGCTGCTGGCATGTCTTTTGGCAAATCAACCGTACTGAAACTGTCGTTCAGTTTAATGCGACCAATCTGGCGTGCATCGATTTTGGCTTCGTTGGCAATAGCACCAACAATGTCAGACACCTGTACGCCATGTTCGCGGCCCACTTCAATTCGGTAGGTTTGTTTGTTGGAATCATCACGTTGCTTGTCACGTCCGCCTCGATCGCCTCTATCACGGCCACCGCGATCATCACGGCCACCACGGTCGTCACGTTCGCGGTAAACATCCATTGACTGAAAATCTGACATTTCAACCTGTAATGGGTTGCGCTCTTGAACCATATAAATCAAGGCTGCGGCCAACTCCGATTCTGATATTTCGAGTTTTTCCTGCAATTTGGCTGAAAACTCTTGGTAGAACTCCATTGGCGATGACGACAAGACTTCGGTCACCTGGGCTGAGAAGTTATCAGCACGGCGCTGGGCTATCATGTCAGAGCTTGGCACTGGCATTGACGTCAGCTTTTGCTTAGTGGCACGTTCGATGGCAAACAACAAACGCTTTTCACGCGGGGTTGTCAGCAAAATTGCTTTACCAGTACGACCAGCACGACCAGTACGGCCAATACGGTGAACGTAAGCTTCAGTATCCAGTGGAATATCGTAGTTAATAACCAAAGTGATACGCTCTACATCAAGGCCACGGGCAGCAACGTCTGTGGCGATAACGATATCGAGTTTACCAGATTTTAAACGGCGAATGGTTTGCTCACGAGCAGACTGATTCATGTCACCATTGATTGGTGCAACAGAATGACCACGGGCTTCGAGTTTTTCCGCCAGCTCGGTAGTCAATGAACGGGTTCTTACAAAGATAATACAACCTTCGTACTCTTCAGCTTCCAAAATACGCGTCAGGGCATCGAGTTTCTGGTTGTTTCTGAGCATCAAAAACTGCTGATCTACACTCTCTACAGTCGAGGTTTTAGACGCAATTTTGACCTCTTGAGGGTTCCTCAAATATTTGCGCGCAATTTTAGCGATAGGCGCAGGCATGGTTGCCGAAAACATCGTTTTTTGACATTCTTTAGGCGCGGCATCCATGATGGTTTCGATGTCTTCGATGAAACCCATACGCAGCATTTCATCGGCTTCGTCAAGGATCAGGGTTTTGATGCCGTTCAGTTTCAAAGTGCCTTTGTTCAAGTGGTCAAGTACACGGCCCGGCGTACCAACAACAACATGCACGCCACGCTTAAGGGCGCTGATTTGCAAACCATAAGCTTGACCGCCGTAAATAGGCATAACGTGGAAGCCTTTAATATGTCGAGCATAAGCCTGAAACGCTTCAGCTACCTGGATGGCCAGTTCACGGGTCGGACACATGACGATGACTTGTGGTTGCTTTTGGCTAATGTCGATTTGGCTTAATACCGGTAACGCAAATGCAGCGGTTTTACCAGTACCCGTTTGCGCTTGACCGATAATATCCTGATTGTTAAGGATCAACGGGATAGTCGCGGCCTGAATTGGCGATGGAGTTTCATAACCGAGATCACTTACCGCCTTTAATACGGGGTCGGATAAGTTCAAATCGGTGAAATTTACAGTTTCGGTCATTTTGTGCCTCAAAAAATAGCCTGCATCTTTGGCAGGATCAGCGCAGCGCGAGTCTTTAATAGAGTCAGTCTCTACAAAGCCAGTTTCAACGAAGAAAGCTCTACGCGGTACAATTGTTGATGCCTGATTGTGGGAATACAGCTATTTTTCACAGTCACATTTATTCACTAAATCAAGCGTGCTCCGTCGCCTCTAACGAGGTGCGCGACGTTTTTCAGTAGACTTTCCTTGTCTTTGCTGGTGCTTGCGCACCGAGCGACGAATGCGGGCGGTTTTAGTCCGCTTATCCATTCGTCCTTCTTCAACTTTTATCATGGATTTGGTTTCATAGGGCAAATCCACCATCTTTCGCAAGTAATTAACGTCTTTAAGTGTCAATTCTGCCCAGCCCCCTTGTGGCAGGTGTTTTTCTAATAAAATCTCGCCATAACGCACCCGAATAAGGCGCGAAACTTTGACTTCTTGTGATTCCCACAAACGACGAACCTCACGGTTACGTCCAGATGTCAGTACCACATTAAACCAACGGTTTATGCCTTCGCCGCCACTGGCTTTAACGCTTTTGAATTTGGCTGGACCATCTTCAAGCTCAACGCCTTTACGGACGTTGTTGACTTTTTGGTCAGTCACTTCGCCAAATACCCGGCACGCATACTCTCGTTCAACTTCAAACTTTGGATGCATTAGGCGGTTGGCCAATTCTCCGTCAGTGGTGAAGATCAACAACCCCGAAGTATTAACGTCTAAACGACCAACGGCTATCCAGCGGCCATTTTTAAGCCGAGGTAAGCGGTTAAATACTGTGGGACGTCCTTCGGGGTCTTTGCGCGTACACAATTCACCTTCGGGTTTGTGATAGGTCAATACGCGGCAGACAGTGTCTTCAGCCGATTCGGTTTTGACGATATGACCGTCAACCCTTAACAATTGGCTTTCTTCAACCCTGTCGCCAAGCTTGGCAACTTTGCCGTCTACGCTGGCACGGCCATCGCTTATCAGCTGTTCCATCTCTCTTCGAGATCCTTTGCCGGCTCGAGCCAGAACTTTTTGCAACTTTTCGCTCATGTGAACCTTCTCAGATTGTTAGCATTAAGTTTGATGGCACCAGTCGCACCATAATGAATTGGACACCCAAAATCGAGGGCGCGAAAGTATACCAAAGCATCAGCGCATTTGATACTTTTTAATGCATCAATGGAGAAAATTTATTCAAATGGGGAGGGATCACCCACGCCATAACGGGCTATCCGAATATCGTCTTCGTCAGTCATATCAACAACAGTTGTGGGCAATTCGCCCAAGTAACCGCCGTGAATAATCAGATCCACCTGTTTTTCGAGGCAATCGCGAATGCTATCCGGATCCGATTCGGCCGATTCAGCGCCAGGCATGATAAGCGTTGTCGACATTAAAGGCTCGCCCAACGCTTCAAGCAATGCCAAAGTGATTGGGTTGTTTGGCACCCGAATA
>JABSOG010000414.1 GCA_013216025.1 Algicola sp.
TGACTGAAGTAACAAGTATTACCGCCAGCAGTGAAGTGCTGATGCATTTTTCGATTAATCTGGCCGATGGCTCGGCTGCCGAAAGTACTCGGGTCAATAACCGCCCAGCCAAGTTTGTTATGGGCGATGGCAGTTTAACTGTAAACTTCGAAAAGTGTTTGTTGGGGTTGAGCGTCAATCAGCAAAAGTCCTTTGAACTGGCACCTCAAGATGGTTTTGGACTGCCCAACCCGGACAATATTCACTATGTTGACCGCAGCAAGTTTTCTCATGATACACCGGCAGAGGTTGGTGCTATCATAGCGTTTACCCAACCCAATGGTGCTGAGCTGCCGGGCATCGTTCGTGCGGTTGAAGGTGACTCGGTGACGGTTGATTTTAATCATCCTTTGGCTGGTCAGACTTTGACTTTTGATGTTGAAATTTTAGAGATTAATTAATGAATATCCATTTGGCCAATCCCCGTGGTTTTTGCGCTGGTGTCGACCGCGCCATCAGTATTGTCGAGCGCGCACTTGAGCTGTTTGAACATCCTATTTATGTGCGACACGAAGTGGTACACAACAAATTTGTGGTCGAAGGCTTAAAACGCTCAGGGGCAATTTTTGTCGATGAGCTTGATGAAGTACCCGAAGACAAGATAGTTATCTTTAGTGCTCATGGCGTGTCACAAGAAGTGCGCAGCCAAGCCAAAGCGCGTAATCTCAAGGTGTTTGATGCGACCTGTCCATTGGTGACCAAAGTACATATGGAAGTATCACGCGCCAGTCGCAAGGGTATTGAGTGTGTTTTGATTGGTCATAACGGTCATCCTGAAGTTGAAGGTACTATGGGGCAGTACGATAATGCCGATGGTGGTATTTATCTGGTTGAATCTGTGGCTGATGTTGCCAATTTGCCCATTAAAGATCCGGACAATCTGACTTATTGCTCGCAAACGACTTTGTCGGTGGATGATACCGCTGAGATTGTTAAAATCCTTAAGCAAACTTTTGCCAATATCAAAGGCCCGCACAAAGAAGATATTTGTTATGCCACTCAAAACCGCCAGGATGCGGTTCGAGATCTGGCCGCCAAAACTGATTTGGTGCTGGTTGTTGGTGCCAAAAACAGCTCTAACTCCAATCGTTTGGCTGAAGTGGCTCAAAAGCTCGGCACTGAGTCATATCTAATCGATAACGCTGATTCTATCCAACCACAATGGTTGACTGGCAAAGATGAAGTCGGCGTTACTGCCGGGGCGTCTGCACCGGATGTGTTGGTTAGTCAAGTCATCGATAGGTTGGTGGAACTGGGTGGCAAGACGGTCAACGAATCACCGGGCATCAAAGAAAATACCGTGTTTGCTTTGCCTATCGAACTACGCTGAACCGGCTTGAAGTTGATGGGATATAAAACCACTGGAGCAGGACCAGCGGTGGTTCTGCTACACAGTTCACTCAGTTCTTCATCTCAGTGGCTTGACTTGGTCAAGCTGCTCAAGGACCATTTTTTCTGCATTAACATCGACCTGCTGGGTTATGGCGATGCGCCACAAGTTAATGATCCGAATAACTACACTCTCAATACAGAAACCCAACGCATAACGCAAATTATCACCGCCGAAATTGGTGATGCCGATTTTATTTTGGTGGGCCATTCATTTGGTGGCGCTGTGGCGCTGTTGTTGGCGAAACAGTTGGCCAAACTGATGGGGCAACGGGTGTCTGCAATGGTTTTGTATGAGCCTGTCGCTTTTCATCTGCTTGGTAAAGGTGGTGAAGCGTATGATGAAATAATGGCTGTTACGGGAGCTTTGCAGGACAAAACCGCTACCGAGGCTGCCAGAGTATTTGTCGACTACTGGAATTACACCGGCTTTTTCGATGCCTTGCCGGGCAAGGTTCAACGCTCGTTTGCAGCCAAGATGGATAAGGTGATGTTGGATTTCAAGGGATTGATCGGGCAGACCTATACATTAACTAATAGTACCTTAACTAATAGCACCTTATCTAACCGTACTTTGCCCGATTGTGACTTGGCACATTGCAAAACCTTTGTCATTGAAGGCAGGACCAGTCGGTTATCTGCAAAAACGCTGGTGCGTCAAATCGCTGCTCAGTTGCCTGATGTTGAGCATTTGGTGTTTGATGGCGGGCATATGGCACCAGTCAGTCAAAGTAAAGACGTTGCCCAGGTGATGGCTGGGCTTATTCTTAAGGTAAAGAGTTAAGATGAAGAGATTAAAGCTATAAGCGCTTATAGTGCAGCGCTTTGAGTCTCAATTTTTGATTCAAGTTCAGACGCAGATGCTAGAACTTTGACGGCCTTCAATGCTTCCTCATAATCAGGTTGTTGTGACAACTGCGGCACAATCTGCTGATAGTTAACATAGCCTTTACTATCAACGATTAAAACCGCACGTGTCAGCAGTCCCATGTCTTTTATCAATAGGCCGTACTTGAGGCCAAAATCACGCCAAACCGAGTCAGACAGCAATTGCAGCCGGTCGACTTTTTCGGTGTTGCTGAAGCGTTTCTGAGCAAATGGCAAGTCGGCACTGATGGTTAAAATCATCACGTTGGCTGGTAATTCGAGCATTGCTTGATTAAATCGCTTAGTTTGTACTGAGTCAATGCTTGTATCAATACTAGATACCACGTTGATCAACACCGTTTTCCCCGAAAAATCAGAAAGTTGGATGGTTTTAAATTGTTCATCGACAACTTTGAAGTCAGGTGCTTTGTCGCCGGGTTTTAATTTTTGGCCAGATAACAACACCGTTTTATCACCGATTTTGACCTGTTGTGACGAATTATTGTCGTTTTGACTGTGAGTGGTTGAATAAGCCGGATAAATAACACTCAGGTTAACCAAAATCACCGCGAATAATATTTTATAAATCATAAATTTCTCAATCAATTCAGTTTTTTGTGTATATACTAAGGGTTAGAGGCAGCTAGGATCCAATTTATTCAGGGCATAGTAAAGACAAATTTCGAATCGCAGCGATAAAAGCAGCGCAAAATGTGTCGTGTGCCAACAAACCAGCTTGCCATTTGTGTATTGAATGGTTGTAAAGAGTCGATATAATGCCAACACCTGTACTGATATGTGATGATTCCAATTTAGCGCGAAAACAAATCGCTCGGTGTTTGCCGAATGATTGGGATGTTGACGTCAGTTTTGCCGAAAATGGCGCTCAAGCAATCGATGTTATTTCTATGGGTCAGGTCGATGTATTGTTTCTTGATTTGAATATGCCGGTGATGGATGGCTACGAAGTTTTGGAAGCCATTCAACAACGCGAATTGCCGACTTTGACCATTGTTGTATCAGGGGATATTCAACCCGCCGCCCACGACAGGGTAATGAGTCTTGGCGCACTGGACTTTATCCGAAAACCCATTGATCGTGATAAACTTGCCGAAATTCTCGATAAATACGGGGTTAAATCCGATCAAAAACGCGCGGCGCTCAAAGCTGCCAAAATTGAAGATACCCTCGATTCCACCTTACGTGATGTGTTTCAAGAGATCACTAACGTTGCCATGGGGCAGGCCGGTGATTTGTTGGCCAGATTACTCAATGTTTTTGTCAAACTGCCGATTCCCAACGTCAATGTGATGGAAGTCAGTGAATTACATATGGCGTTGCAATCCATCGAACACAATACTGCCACTTCAGGCGTCTGTCAGGGGTTTATCGGCAGTGGGGTTTCCGGCGAAGCACTGTTGATCCTCAATGATTCAAGTTTCAAAGACATCGCTTCGTTGCTTAATTACCAAGGTGATTTGAGTGACGATATTCAACTGGAATTGTTGATGGATGTTGGTAATATTCTCATCGGTGCCATCCTTAAGGGATTGGCAACACAATTGGACATGCATTTCAGTCAAGGTCACCCAGTGGTACTGGGTCAACACGCCAACGTGTCGGATTTGATTACGACCAATGTTGGAAACTGGAAACGCACGCTAACCATCGAAGTCAGCTACGGGATTGAGAACTACGATATTACCTGTGATTTGTTACTGGTATTTACCGAAGAATCAATTAAAACATTAAAAAATAAAGTGAATTATTTGTTAGAAGATTAACGATATGGCAGATACCCAGACAAATATGAGTGAGATCCATTGGTTAATGGATATGTTCCAGACGGTTGATGTTGGTTTGTTGGTGCTTGACCGTCATTATAACGTTCAAGTGTTCAACGGTTTTATGGAAAACCACAGTGGATACACCCCAAGTAAAGTTAAAGGCAAATTGATTTATGACTTGTTTCCCGAACTTGATGAGGAGTGGTTTCGCCATAAGGCAGAACCCGTTTTTCTGTTAAAAAATAGAGCGTTCACCATTTGGGAGCAGCGCAACTACATCTTCAAATTCAGTAATTATCGACCGATCACCAGTTCGGCCAAATACATGTATCAAAATGCCACGTTTATTCCATTGTCGGATACCACAGGCAATACTGAGCACATTTGCATCATTCTTTATGATGTCACGGATGTCGCTATCAACAGGCTGGAGTTACAAGCGGCCAACAACGAACTTGAACGACTTAGTCGTACAGACCGCCTCACAGACCTCAACAACCGGGGTTACTGGGAAGAGTGCTTGCTTGCTGAGTTTAACCGGTTGCAGCGAACCTCGACTCACACGACTTCAATGTTAATGTTTGATATCGATCATTTCAAACGGGTCAACGATGGTTATGGCCACGCGGCCGGTGATTTGGCAATCCAGCATTGCGCCAATATTCTCAAAGCTAACCTGCGCGATACAGATATCGCCGGGCGATACGGCGGCGAAGAATACGCGGTTATTTTGGTTGATACTCCGGCCAAACAGGCGGTGATCTTTGCTGAGCGTATTCGCAAGGCACTCGAATCGTCGTTTGTCAAATATGAAGATATTGTGATCAAATTCACCGTGAGTTTAGGCATTGCCGAGTTTACCTTGTCATTTGATAATCATGTCAAATGGATAGCGGCGGCTGATTCAGCGTTGTATGTCTCAAAAGAAAATGGCCGTAACCAAACCTCTATTTACAATGATACCATGCCGAACGCTCCAAGCTAATCAAGCATTGGGTATTTACGCCGTTGCTTAGCTTCTTCACCACATCCATTATCTGCTCTGCCAGTGCGGCAATGCACGCACTGTCAGCTTACAAGCCTCCAAGTAATTGTTGTCATTGACTCCACAGGGGATGCTCCAGGCTATTTTTTCTGGGTGTCTTTTAGTTATCACGAGTCTAAGCGAGATGGTATCCCGTGGGGTAGTTTATCCAAAAGTCGAATAGGCAATTGCCCATTGGGCAACATAATAAGTCGACAAAATCACTATTTGGGCTGCATGAAAAGGTCGTTTGAACTTGTTTAACGCCAGCGTTGCATCAGAGATCATAAAAATGATTGCACCGGCAAAAGCGGCCAAAGAATAAGTAGAAACTGACGACAAGTACATCTCAAAGCTGACAAAGGCCATCATCACGATGGCACTGACATAGACCAGTACGGGGATTTTTAATTTGCCCAATCCACTATAAAGATAGGCGATATAGGCACCGGCAGGCAGGCTGAAATAAAGCAGGTTTTGCCACTGTAACTGAGTACTTAACTGTTGGTAAAAAGCATAGATGTACACTAGATGTGCCAGCAGAAAACTCACCAGACCCGCAACAAATTTTTGATTTCGCAACATCAGGAAAATGTCGCCAAGTAAGGATAAACACAGTCCGGCGGTGATGGCTATGGCGTAATCGTTCAATGGGGAATGTAGCCCCACTGCAACAATGATGAACAAAACTGTTAAAGGTTTAAGGGTATATATCAGCGGGTAATGCTTTTTATACTCGCAAACGATGTGGCCAATGCCGGATAAACCCGACAAGGTACTCAGTACTGCCAGCATCAGTTACCCAAATCAAAGGCGATAATATCGCTTTTCACCGGTTCTTTTACCGGACAATAGCTGGTTTTGTTAACCACATTAAACTCGTTGAGGTGCTCAAGTTTGACATCAAAACCCCACAAGCGATGCAAATGGCGCAACACTTCATCATGATTATCGGCTAATGGTATGCCGCTTTGTGGTACGTATCGTAACGTCAGTGAACGATCTCCGGTGGTATCTACATCATAAACCTGAATATTTGGCTCAATATTGCTGAGGTTGTATTGAGCCGACAGATGCTCCCTGACTTTTGCGTAACCCTCTTTATTGTGAATAGCTGAGACTTCAAGATGCTTGTTATTATCATCATCAAGAATAGAGAATAAATGAAAGTCTCGGATCATCTTCGGAGATAAGAATTGGGCAATAAAACTCTCATCTTTAAAGTTGTGCATCGCAAAATGTAGGGTATCGAGCCAGTCAGAACCGGCGATTTGTGGGAACCACTCTTTGTCTTCGTCTGTGGGGTTTTCGCAAATACGACGAATATCAATAAACATGCTAAAACCCAGCGCATAAGGGTTGATCCCAGAATAGTATTTGCTGTTGTAAGGTGGTTGAAAAATCACATTAGTATGGCTGTGTAAAAACTCCATGATGAATTTATCAGACACCAGCCCTTCATCGTACAGGTGATTGAGAATGGTGTAATGCCAGAATGTTGCCCAGCCTTCGTTCATGACTTGAGTTTGTTTCTGCGGATAAAAATACTGTGAAATTTTACGCACAATACGAACGATTTCACGCTGCCAAGGCTTGAGCAACGGGGCATTTTTCTCAATAAAATAAAGAATATTTTCTTGTGGCTCTGATGGAAAACGAGTTTCTTTTTTGGTTCTTTCTTCTGCACTTTTTGGGATTGTACGCCACAATTCGTTGACCTGTGACTGAAGGTAGTTTTCTCGCTCTTCCTGGCGCTTTTGCTCTTCAAACAAGGATATTTTTTGCGGTCTTTTATAACGGTCAACACCGTAATTCATCAACGCGTGACAGGAGTCGACAATATCTTCTACCTGATCGATACCGTAACGTTCTTCGCATTTGGTAATGTAGTTTTTGGCAAACAGCAGGTAGTCAATGATTGAACTGGCATCAGTCCATGTTTGGAACAGGTAGTTGCCCTTGAAGAACGAGTTATGGCCGTAGCAGGCATGAGCAATAACCAGAGCC
>JABSOG010000415.1 GCA_013216025.1 Algicola sp.
TGTTGGTTTGCTCATGTCCGGTAATACAACCGATGCGGGTATGGCCCAGTTCGATAAGATGCTGCACGGCGGTTATCGCTGCGGCTTTGTTGTCGATCATGACTCTGTTGATGCCTTTGAAACCGGTATCTTCACAGGAGTTGACCAAGGGCGGCAGGTTTTTATGCTCGGTATCGGCTTTGTCCAAATCAAAAGGCATAAACTGGCTGAACAGAATGATACCGTCGGCCTGCCTTGAAGCGACCATGCCCGCATAATGGCTGACACGCGCGTCATCTCCCTGGGTATCGCCCAACAACACAGAATAACCCTTGGATTGCGCCACCCGTTCGATTGCTTTGATCACGCCCGCATTAAACGGGTTGGTGATATCAGGAATGATCGCCACGATGTTGCCCGAGCGTTTGGTGCGCAGGTTAATGCCCATTTGATTGGGCCGGTAATTGCAGGCTTTGACTGCCTCCATCACTTTTTCGCGGGTATTTTCGGAAACCAGTTGAGGGTTGCGCAGTGTGCGCGACACAGTGGCCGTTGAGACCCCTGCCCTTTTGGCAATATCTTTTATTCCTGCTGGCTGTGTCATCATGTTTCCTACGTATTTGTCGTCCAAAAGAGACGTCCAGAACGGCTATTGTAAAGGTTTACATCGTTCTTTTCATCAAGAGCTTCAAGTGTATTCATTGACAATCATTTACTGGCAATAGCGGTCAACAAATGTTTGGTGTTGCGGCAATGATTCGACGGCTTTGTTCACCTGTTCTCTCAAACCATTAAGAAACTTGCTTAACTCGTCATCACTCATGGTTTGGGCGATATGATGATACTGCTGCGGCATTAAGCCCTGCCCCAGCATCACCTGCACCCACGAATCGACCCTAAATATATCGCCGTCATCTAAAAATACCCGACCGGTTTGTTTAAACAACGAGATTTTATGGGCCAACGAATCCGGAATGTCGAGCTGTTTGCAATGACGCCAAAAACCACTGTCCTGACGGTTGGTGACATTGTAATGCAGTACGATAAAATCACGGATGCTTTCAAGCTCGGTTTTGAGTTTGGTGTTGTATTCATCAATAAACGTTTGCTCAATGCCACCAAACGGAAATAACCGCATCAGCCGGATGATGCCGGTCATAATCAAGTGAATGCTGGTTGATTCTAACGGTTCTATAAAACCACTAGACAACCCCAACGCGACACAGTTTTTGTTCCAGCCTTTGCGGCGTCTACCAGTTTTGAACTTTAGCACTCTGGGTTCATTGAGGGTGTCGCCTTCAATGTTGCTGAGCAATTTATCGGTCGCTTGTGCATCTGACATATAACGGCTGCAATACACCAAACCGTTGCCTACCCGGTTTTGCAGCGGAATGCGCCATTGCCAGCCACTGTCATGCGCTATCGAGCGGGTATAAGGTAACGCCGGACCAGTTGACTTGGTTTGAACTGCAACAGCACTGTCGCAGGGCAGCCAATGGGACCAATCATCGTACCCAGTATGCAATGCCTGCTCTATCAACAATCCTCTAAAACCGGTGCAATCGATGAACAAATCACCCTCGATAACCTGACCAGAATTCAGTGTCACTGACTGTATAAACCCGTTGGTTTGGTTAAGCACAACATCAACAATTTTGCCTTCTATGCGGTTTACCGCCGAGCCCTCAGGCAGTTTAGTTTCGCAAAAGTGGCGTAAAAATTTGGCATACTTGGTGGCATCAAGGTGATAGGCATAATTGATGGGGTGATTGGGCGACAGCGCGAATTTGCCCGCTCTAGCCGCTTGTAATTCAAAGCAGTAATCGCCAAAATCTGCGCTATGGCCTTTTTGCAGGCCGTGCAACCAAAAATGATGAAATTCACCAGCCCAGCATTCTTTGCCGGTGATGCCAAATGAATGGATATAGTTGTCGTTGATATTACCCCAGTTTTCGAAGCCAATGCCAAGTTTGAAGGTCGCCTGAGTTTCGCGCATCATTTCTTGTTCGTTAATGCCCAACAGCCGGTGAAAAGTACGAATCGGTGGAATGGTCGCTTCGCCAACCCCTACGGTACCAATTTCGTCAGATTCAATCAGGGTAATGTCGAGGTTTTTGCCCAACAATTTGGCCAAGGCAGCCGCTGCCATCCATCCGGCGGTGCCACCACCGGCGATCACCACTTTTTGTACTTTATCGGTTGTTAACATGTCATCTGCCCGTTATCCATTGTTCTTAATAAGTGCTTTTCGTAAGTGCAGCAATCAACTGTCGGTTTGACGGCAAACCGCTGATAAATTGCTCTTTTTTAAGTTGATTGTCGTTAAAAATGCGCGCTGTCAGCTCGCTTTCGTTGAGCATTTTGCGACTTGCTTTGAGTTGTGTTTCAAACCCCATGCCATACAGCACATATTGATAACTCGACGAGGGAAACACTTCTTCATTGAGCGTAAAGTCATAACGACTGGGTGGCTGATATTGCCACAGTGTCAGCAATTGCTGTAAGCGCGGTTCTATCGATTCAGACAACTGATTGTCACGCCAATAATCGCTGTCTTTTCTTTGACTTAGCACATAATGCAATTTGAGAAAGTCTATCACGCGCCCCCAGTGATAGCTAAATCTGTCGTTAAACCGCTCGGCGATAATATCCATGTGCAACCGGTCGGTTGGCAGCTGTTCGCTGATCATGCTGGCCGACAGTTCGACCAACGCCAGTGCAGAGGCTTCAAGCGGCTCTAAAAAACCACTCGACAGGCCAACAGCAACACAGTTTTTATGCCAGAATTTTTCACGGTGACCGGGTTTGAAAGTGATTTTACGAGGTGTCAACGCATTAGCGGCCTGCTCGCCAATTGATTGCGCCAGATAGTCTTTAAGCGCCTTTTCTGCGCTTTGGTCATCGGTGTGTTTACTTGAATAAGTATACCCAACACCGCGCCGGGTCGGTAAACCAATATCCCAAATCCAGCCCGCACTTTGCGCTGTCGACAGGGTTGCCGAAGCAATCGGGCTGTTATTATCTTCATAAGGCACTTGCACAGCCAATGCGCTGTCATTAAACAAGATATGTTTCTTTTCGATGAAGGGGATTTGATAGTGTTCGCCCAACAGTTTAGAGGCCAACCCAGTGCAATCGATAAATAGGTCGCCACTAATATCATCGGAGTCTTTACAGGTGATTGCCGCGATATCGCCATTTGACGCCGATTTAACCCCGGTTACATGATCAAGCTGGTGTTTAACGCCGAGTCTTTGGGTACAATGAGACTGTAACAGTTCGGCAAATTTTGTGGCATCTAGATGATAACCATAATTGGTTACAGCGGCATATTCGGGTGTTGCTTGTTGTTTAGGGGCAAGCCCGGCTTCGCAGACCTGACTTTGCGCACATACCGTGTCGGCGAACGAACGGTGATGCTCTTGTGTATGGTTCTGATTTAAGGCTTGCCATCCGGCGTGAAGATCAGCCTGAGTGTAACCTTGTGGGTTCATAAAGGGGTGGTAGTAAAAGTCGTTTTCGCTGCCGTCTCGCCAGCCGATAAACTTTGAACCTTGTTTGAATGAGGCATTGGCGCAGCGCATGAATTGCGCTTCTGTAATGCCAATCTTTTTGAGGGTATTGCGCATCGAGGGCCAAGTGCCCTCGCCTACGCCGATTGAAGCCACTTGCGGTGATTCAATCAATAAAACCTGAACGCTGCTGCCTTGGCCCATATGTTCGGCAGCCAAAACACCAGCGGTTATCCATCCTGCGGTGCCGCCACCAACAATTACTATGTTTTTTATGGTATTTGTCATGTAGCGGTTTACCTCTTATCGTTCTAGAAATTATACCGAGCGCCAAACGCATAACGCGCTTTTTGCTCTTCTAAATTCCATAACTGCACCTTCGATCGACCGTGGGTACGGCTATCTTCACCGGTGATGTTGATGCCTTCAAGGAATACCGATAGATTGTCGGTTAGCTGATACGATACGTTAAAGTCAATCTGCGAGTATGACTCCACAAAGGCTGGTTCGTTGACATAACGCGCCGCATTCTCAAGGAACTCATCACGCCAGTTATAGGCGATACGCATTTGCAAGTCATCATTTTCGTACATCAATACCAGATTGGCCGAGTCGCTTAAACCCAGCAAGGCAAATTGGGTAATCGATGGGTCGGCGTTAACATTAAAACCGATATCACCGCTAACCGTGGTGTAGTTGGCCTGAAAACCAAATCCGCTTTCACCGAAAAAGTGTTGTACAGCAAATTCCAAACCGTCAATATTGGCTTCTTTGTTGTTAACAAATTTGGTGACGGTAAAGTCCATCAACGGGTCGTCGGCATTTGGCAACACGTCATAAGCCGCTTCAAATTCATCGCCCGTCATTGAGTCAAAAGCAACGCCGTTTTCCATCGCAACAACCATAGAAAACAGATTGGTATCGGTGGCTTCGATGCCCAGTGCGGCTAACTCGGCAAGTGCTGCCAGAGCACGAGGACCGGCAGTTGCATCACGTAAGCCATAAATGTTTTCAGTCACTGGCGCACGACCGGCAAAATTCTTAACGCTCTTGTCATAGTAACCGATTGAAACATAACTGGTATCATCAAAATACCATTCCAAAGACACATCGATGTTGTCTGATTCTAAAGGGGCCAACGCCGGGTTACCATTAGAGGCAGTGGCCATTTGAACACCAGAGAAATTGGTTGGGCCAGACGGACCACTAACGTTTGCCGCCGCTGAACTTAACTGATCATACGTTGCGCGGGCAATGGTGGTGCTGTAAGAAAAACGCACTTTGACGTTTTCAACCACTTCGATATCAAAATCCAAGCTGGGCAAAATATGGTCATAACTGGCGTCGGTGGCAAAATCTTCAGTGCCGCTGCCAAAACGAACATTAAAGTCTTGATTGCCTTCCCAGGCAACTGCGTTGGGCAAAGTGACATTGGCAATCGATGTAACATCGGTTTTTTCGTAACGCACACCCGCTAAAACGTTGTAAAGTTTACCGTTAAACTCATTGGAAACGTTAACCTGAAAATAAGCGGCAGTCACATCTTCTTTGATGGTACGGTTGGTGGCAAATGCGCCATCGGCTTCAAGCACAAAACCATAATTACCGGCAGCCCAAGCGCCAACTTGTGCAGCATTACCCTTCATGCCCTGATTAAACGCGCCGTTAGTATCGTAATCGTCAAACTCAGCAGTAAAATCTGTCGGTGACAGGAAGTTGTCCGGTAATTCACCCGGGTTTTCTACCCCCCAGTTACCCATGGTATGACGGGTTAGCGACTGCAACGAGTGAGATTCCATTGAACGGGATTCGATACCAAAATCGATGCCGCCTTCAATGCCGCTTTCATCAAATTCTAACGATCCCATCAAACGATATTGGCTAATGTCGGTTGCCTGACTGGCAAAGTTCATATCTAAAATCGACGTACCCACGTCATTTTGATCTAAAACGCCGTTGCAGTTAAGTCCTCTGCTCGGGTCACAATCATCAAACACAATAGTCATGGTGGGCATTGGCTGACTAAAATCAACCGATTGAGCCGCCGCGATATTGGCACCCAAGCCTACATTCATCCAACTGCCATAAGCCGCATCTGGAGCACTTTTTGCAGACGAGTCATGCATATCAAAAGTCACGTTAAAGTAATCGTTTACATCGTAATTCAGATTAAGGCCGATTGACTTGTTGGTATTGACCTGATTGAGCTCTTGTAACGCCAACCCCAAGTCACGCGGACTGAGATCACGACGTTCTTCGCTGTACTGTACAGGTGTCGCGACTGTTTCATTATCAAATGTCAGCGCCGTTTTATAAGTATCCATCCATACCGATTGCTCGGCACGAGACTCATGTAAGTCTTGCTGTGAATAGGTATAGTCCAAGGTCGCCGTCAATTTATCTGATGGGCGAAATTGCAAATTAATCTGGGCGTTGGTTCGCGTACGTTCACGGTCGGCTACTGAATAACGCAAGTCAGAAGGCATTGAATACAGTTGCCCGATGGCCGGTTCATTGGTGATGACAATATCGTCGGCAGCCTGTGGAATGGTGCCGTCATAGGCGCTGGTACGCCATTGGTTGACAAAAGCACCGGTAGCAGAGCTGTGACGCTCCTGAAGATTGGCGGTGATTGAAGCACCGAATCTTTCGTCTTCATCAGTCCAGCTTAGCAGGCCAGAGAATTCAGGCGTCGCATCATCACCCACTCGGTTAGTGGTATCAAATAATGCCTTGGCACCAAAGTTGATGTGTAAACCCGGGTTGTCTAAAGGTTTGGCGGTAACGATGTTAATCGAGGCACCAATGCCGCCCGTAGCGATATCGGCACGACCAGTTTTGTATACTGACACCGACTTAACGGCATCTGAAGACAGATTAGCAAAATCGTAAGCGCGCGAATTGGCAACACCACCACCTGATGGCAATGAAGAACCCGGCATGGTACGTCCGTTTAACGTCACCATATTAAAATCAGGACCGAAACCACGGACCGTGACCTTGCTGCCTTCGCCATTGGCACGGTCAATTGAAACACCGGTAATACGCTGTAGGGATTCTGCCAGATTAGTATCAGGGAATTTGCCGATATCTTCAGCAGAGATAGCATCAACCACGCCTGCGCCATCACGCTTTAACCGGGTAGACTCTTTAATACCAGAGCGAATGCCCTTGATTTGGACAACTTCGATTTTGCCCTTTGTTACTTCTTTCGTATTGCCATCGTTCTCTTGAGCCTGAGCTGTGCCGGTTGCATATAAACAACTGGCAATACCGAGTGCCAGTGCAGACTTTTTGAATTTTGGTGTTTGGGGATTTGTTCTCATGTTTGTTCTCATGTCTTATCCACTTTGTTTAGAATATTTCTAGTTTTAATTTTAGATTTAGTGTTTGTAGTTTTACTACAGTCTGATGTTATCACTGCTTGTCTATTACCAATGTAAACGTTTACATTGCAAAAATACAGTGATATTTGTATTTTTTTTAATTTATCTATTACGCATCTCTATTGGCAGCTCACCGTCGCCTGTTTAGCACTGTGGGGTTTAATTGCAATGTCGGCAAAGCTCAAACTGAATGGGGCCGAAGTCGACAATACAAATGGA
>JABSOG010000416.1 GCA_013216025.1 Algicola sp.
CCAAGTAATGCTGCCCTCCACTTTTGCCGATATTCAGCCGAGCGCCAAGATCAATCAGGCTATCTTCGTTACGGGCACCCAACAACAGCGTTGCCCTCTTGCCTGCCAACAACTGAGCAACGGCCAGGCCAATGCCCCCGGTTGCGCCGGTCAATACTACGGTTTTGTTTGCAAAACTCATCAGTCTTCCCCTGTGAACAAAATAGGCGTCTGGTTGTAGCCGCCGATGATGACAAGATAACAGGAGAATCTTAGCTAAAGCTTAAGGGGATAATTAATTGAAATGATTCAAATATCTGGAGGTTAATAGGGATACATAAGAACGAAAAAACCCGTTCATCACAAGATAAACAGGTTCGGGAAGAAAATAAGCGCAGTGAAAGGTTTAAGCTGCCAAAGCCACCCCGTGGCTGACATTTAAGTTTCGAAAAATATCGCCATACAACCGATAGAATACTTTGGCCGCGTCGATAATCACTTGCTGATCGCTTGAGTCTTCGATTTTATTCATCAACTCTTCGAAAAACTTTATGTGTTCGATATCGAGCGAACCGTGAGAAATCAAATAGCTAAAGGCTTTTTTCTCAAGCCCCAACGCATTGCCAATGTTGGCGGCTGCATTGTCGGCCATGGCGATGCTGGTGCCTTCAAGTACATTGACCAGACCAAAAAACATCAGCGGATTTTTGCGATTCACCGCATCATGGGCATACGACACCATTAAGTCGGTTTGCAGCATCGGTTTAGAATGCCGCGCCTGTTCTTTGTCGTAGCCGCATTGAGCGATGTCGTTGAGGATCCATTCTTGATGACCAATTTCCTCTTCAATATACTCGGCCACCGCAATGCGTAACCACTCTTGTTCGTCTGTTAATCTGGCCCCTACGCTCATCAACAGCGGCACAGTGTGTTTAACGTGATGAAAGGCTTGTTGTAAAAACGCGACATAGTCGTCGAGTACAATCTCGCCTTTAAAACAGCGCTCAATAATAGGCGCTGACAATAGATACTGGCGGTCGATTTCAGTTTGTTGTTGTAAGCGTTGAAAAAAAGTCATAGTAGAGTCTCCGTCGACATTAAATTAAATTGGGCTAGATTAAATAGTATTGTAGTGTTGATTAATTTGGTTTTGAAAAAAGTCCAGCAATGGCGCCCGCTTAGGACGGCCGTTACTGGTTAACAGGGATGATCCGGGTAATATGGGTTGAAGCACCAAAAACCAAGCCTTGATTTGGGCGTAATCGGGTAGTTGGGCATTGACTTGACTGATCCACTGGTCAATCTGTGTGCTGTTGATATTGGCATTCACAGCAGACAAAGCGGCAACACAATAGGGTTTGCCGTCGCCAAAAACAAAGGCTTGTTTTAGCAACGATGACGCCAGTAATTCTGACTCGACCCATTCGGGATTGATGTTGCGACCATAGCTTGAGATCAACAGATTTTTGCGCCGTCCAGTGATGGTCAAATAACCTTTATCATCAATAAAACCCATATCGCCCGTAGCACACTTTGACTGCCCCCAGCTGTCTGGTTGGTTGGCATACCCCAAAAAGCAATCGCCACTGACCATCACTTCGCCCTCTTCAATAGTGACGGTATTGTGGGTTAGAACCCGGCCCATGGTGTCGTGATTGGCTTGGCTGGGCGCGTTTAAACTCACCACCGAACCACATTCTGACAAACCATAACCCTGATAAACCGCAATACCGGCTTTGTGGGCACGATTGATAAGCCCAGGGGCGACTCTGGCACCGCCAACAGGCACAAAGGAAAGGCACTCAGGCACTGTCCAGCCCTGCTCTGCGGCCGCGGTCAATCCGGCCAGAATTTCGGGCGTGGTGATCAGACTGCTGGGCTGACACTGGCTGATTTGATCCAGTAACTTGGCAAAATCCAAACTAGAACTGCCGTTAAAACCCAACTCCGACAATCGCGGGATCACCACCGTAGTGCCGTTGAGCAAAGCGGCGTACACGCCGGCTACGTTTTCGAGCAAGGTCGCCAGCGGCAAAATACACAAATGCCGATTGGTGCGTTTATTGATTCTGGCTTTGATTGAACTGGCCACTTGCCACTGGTGCGTGTTACTTAAACACACGCCTTTTGGCTGACCGGTAGAACCCGAGGTAAAAGTGATTTTTGCGGTATGCTCGGGTAACTGTGCCTTATTTCCTTGTAAAGCGAATGCGCCATATTGATTCAGTTCGCCGAGAACCTTGCCTCCGGCTAAATCTTGTAATAAGGAGTCGAGCGTTGAGGCATCGCCCATTGCATTTTCAATTAGCAACAGGTCGCAACCCGCATCAATAATGCTGTGTTTCAGTTGCTTGGGCGTAAAGTAGACCGGTAATGGTAAAAAAGGGATGTTTAATAACTGACAGGCCAAGTCGACCAATACCCACTGCACACTGTTGTCGGCTAACAAAGCGACTGATTTTGGCTGCCAAAACATCAACTGTTGTTTGCATTTTTCAAGTTCGATTAAAAACTCGACATGATTCAGTCCGGTGTCACCATCGACCAACATCGCCTTTTTCGGCTGATGTTGCCAAACGGCATTTAAAGTTTCAAGTAGATTGTTCACAGGCGAAACCCCTTAGTAATTTGTGCGGCCAAACGGTTAACCACCGGTTCGATGGTGTGATAAATAGCGTTGACGGTTGGTAATTTTGTCATCACCTTGAGTGCAGAGCTAACATTGCCGAAGCAGACTGTTGGCGCATCATCGTAATAAGTGCCCCATTGCGATTCGCCATTAACCACCGCTTGCCTGCTGGCTTTGCAAATCGCGATGGGTGCCAAGCCCAGCTTTGTCAGCAATCGAGTGACTTCGGGTGTGGCAGTAAAAGTGGCCCATTTAACCCCGGCTTTGGCCAGCGCAAAAGCCAGTACAATAAACAACATTCGGCTAGAACCAGAACGTATCGCCACCAAATTGCCCAGTTCAATAAAACCCTGACGCTCGATGGTTAAGTTATGTTGCCTTTTCAGCAGTTGCTCAATGGGTTCGTCTAAATAGCTTTCAAGAAACAACGGGTCTTGCGCCGCATTACGAAGGCCGATAACGGTATCGATTTTATCGTTGCGCTCAGCGGTCAGCAGCATTGGCGAAAAATCACCGATGTCGGCACTGTAAACCTGACGAAAAATACGTTTAACCGCCTGCTCAGCCTCACCTCGTCGTTCGCTGGTTTGGGCGTGCAAACTGAAAGTATGGGTGGGTAAGACCGAGTGGAGCCGCTCACTGCGTGTACTGATAAATGTCGCCATATTAATCACCATGCCCTGAAGTTAATGCGGGTTTGTTTTTCTATGGTGCCAAAGTAACAAGCGATTCTTAGCTAAAACTTAAGGGAGCATTCTTTATGAAAATAGGGGGAGAATTCGGGTTTGACGTTTTGCAGGGTTTTACGCACAAAATGGGTGAAAGCAGCATCAAAGCTGCTCATTTTTAAAAGTTTAGCACCACCGAGCAGCGCTTAGCCCGCTCGGGTACCGTTTGGCATTGGGGTTTCGGGCATTGCCAGACACGGCTTTTGTTTATCTTCATAACCAATATCAAACAACATCCCTTGCGACACCTCACCAGCCATTTTCTGATCGGGCATATTCACCACAAACAACGCTTGTTTACCGACAATTTCAGTGGGGTTTTCTCGTTCTTTCTTAATACCAGCGAGAATATTGCGCGTATGATCACCAAAATCGACGTTAAGTTTCATTAACTTATTCGATTTTTTGACCTCAGATACCGACAAAATGGTGCCAACGCGAATATCAAGTTTCGCAAAATCGTCATAGGTAATGGGGTCTTTAATGGGTGCTTGTTTCAATTTATTTTCCTTCTATTGCCACAGTAGTTAAGGTATCAACGCAGTATCAGAGCATCTATTAATGTATAAATCAACGAGGCAGGCGTGAAATACATTGGCTAAAACCCCTTTAATGTCCCATATTTATCATATTCAGAACTAACACATAGAGGTAAATATAAATGTTGAATATCTTGAGTAAAATTGCAAATAGTCACTATACAGGTATATTTCTGGCGTTGATTTTATTCGGCACTGCTGGCAACGAAATCATCAATCAACTTAAACATGATTCCCATCAAATTGGTGCACACCACGGCGTAGCGCTATACGGGTTGGTCATGTTGATAAAAGAAATACTGGCGGTTGTACAAAGCACTGACAAAGTGGTTAGCCACATTAAGGAAAGGAAGAATAGCGACAGTTAAATGGATTAAATCATGCCAATACCAACAAGCGCGATAATCAGCCCGGCTAACGGTGGTGATATTTTCAGTTCCATTTTATTCATAATGTGTCCACATTCTTAAAATTTTGACTGTATGTTCACTTGCCAAAACTTGATAGACAATGCGGTGTTGAATATTGATTCGCCGAGAATAGGCACCTGTCAGATCGCCAACCAATTTTTCATAAGGTGGTGGAGTTTGAAAAGGAGGCATTTTAATAATGTCCAGTAATGTTAAAGCTTTGGCTTTTAATCCACCACTGGATAGTTTTTTGGCATCTTTGCTCGCTTGTTTGGTAAACACAACTTTCCAAGTCACCAATCATGTGCCTCACTGCATTGTGATATATCAGTATCCATACCTTCTTTGATAGACTCATGCATACCGGGTATCGCTGCCAAAAAAAGCGTTTCCTGAATTGCCGACCAATCTTCTTCAGACAGTAAAACGGCATTATTTCGCTTGCCGGTGATAAGTACAGGCTGATGTGAAAGTGCGACCTCGTCGATAACTCGGTATAAGTTTGTTCTTGCTTGTGTTGCTGTTAAGGTTGTCATAATACGCCTCCATCCTTGAAGCGTACGATATAACGTACTTATTTGCAACTATGGTCAATCAGCAACAACCGGTACCCCTACTCCACCTCAGCAACCCCCATATCAAAAGTACAAGTGTTTGTAACACCACCAAAAATCCAGGCATAAATGCCCTAACTACGACAACGAAGATGTTTTGTTAAAATATACCGCAAATACCCGCGCAGTGGCGCCCCTCCAGCCAAAGTAGGGCCATAGTAATGACCTCAATTGGCGAATAACAAAAGTGTCACTATAATAAGCCTAAATTTGTCAAAGAATAAAACAAAAGGGTTAATCATGGTCAAGGATTTAACGTTTTCGACGGTTTGTGACTTCATCAAAAATGACGATGGAGAGCTAATAGACACGGTAGACAGCCTACTTGGCGTTGGCATTGTCTGTGCGGTAGCCTCAGTGGGGCCGACTGTGGCACCGTTGTTGGCTGTCAAAAATGCGTTGGTCAAAGCAGGCGAAAAGTTGCTGACAAAAATGACGGCAAAAAAAGAAGATGATTACATCGCCCGAATGCAAAGAATGGAAATGGCCTACGGGTTAATTTGTTTTACGGCATTTTTTGAGGCGTTGGATAATAGCTTACCCGATGATTTGCGTGAGATTATCGCATTAACGCCCGAAAACAAGTTGGATATGGTTGGCGATACAGGCAGTGTATTTGACGAACAGCTACCATTCCCCAATCTAATTGACAGTTATCAAGATATTCAGGAAGAATTATTAACGCTCTACAAGCAGTTGACCAACAACTTTGATAAATATCTCGAATTATTCGCGGAAATAGATCCCGATACAGCCGAAAAAATGGCTAACTTTCGTGATGACTTGGAAGCATTACCAAAAACAGCAATGCGATATTTTGAAGGCCAATACTTTGAATTATCCAGAAAATACGAGGAATTCAGGATTTGGGTTGATATTGGCAATCACAAGCAAATGTCTGAGTTCCAGCAAAAATTTTATCAGTTACAGACTGAAACAGACAACAAAATTGATATTGGTTTGGCCCGCTTGAATGAAACGGTTTTAACCCTACCGGCGGTATTGCGCGAAGTTGAGAGTCAAAATGTGGTGCGAAGCTTAAGTCTCAAGTATAACGCTGACATCAAAGCACCCGTTATAAAAGAGCAAGAAGTTATTAAAGGTGATTCTACCCAACTGGTTTTTCCACGAATTTGCGATGCGTTTGTACCGCAGTCGTACAAAGTGTTGCGCTATAACTCAAAAGATATTCACCTCGAAAAAGAAAACACTTGGCAAGAACAACCAATAAGACATGAATTGTCGGTGTTTATGCTCAAATATTTAAGCTCTCCACACAGTATCGAAGCACCGCTTTTGGTGTTGGGTCATCCCGGCGGCGGCAAGTCGCTGTTAACCAAAGTATTGGCAGCCCAATTGATGAGTGACGCTTATACGGTTATTAGAATACCACTGCGCGAAGTAAACACCGAATTGGGGCTCGACACATTGGCTGCAGATCAAATCACCAAAGATACAGGTGAGAAAATTACCAGTTGGGCCAACTTTGCCAGTCAATTTTCCACAAAACCTCTTTTCATCATACTGGACGGTTTTGACGAACTGTTGCAAGCCAAAGGTACTGTGTTTACCGGGTATCTCGATCAAATTAAACAGTTTCAGCAAACCCAAATTGAACAGGAGCGCCCGGTCCGCGTGATGGTTACCAGCCGTATTACCCTAATAGACAAGGCCACGGTGCCTGTTGGCACATACGTAGTGCGTTTGTTAGAATTTAACGAGCAACAGCAACAGCACTGGATTAGCATATGGAATAAAACCAACAAAAAATACTTCGCCGCCAACAAAGCAACCATCAACCCCTTTGCACTGCCGACACCGCCAGAAGAATCGAAAGAGCATGACAAGATAATGGAACTGGCCGAGCAACCCCTGTTGCTGTTGATGCTGGCTTTGTATGACGCCGAAAATAATGATTTGCACAAACAGACAAACCTCGACAGAACCGTTTTATATAACAGCTTGTTGCGACGTTTCATCCAGCGTGAGCGCCGCCGCTATGTCGATGGGTTTGATCATTTGCCGGATGAAGAAAAACAAGAAAACAAGAAAAACAAAGAAGAAAAACAAGAAATCAGACAGGAGGGGGAGACTGATATGGATCCCTCTGGTACCACATCAGGCAGCGGAGAGGAGAACACCTGGGATCATGAGAGCCAGGAGAAGGACAGTGACCAGGAGGACAAGG
>JABSOG010000417.1 GCA_013216025.1 Algicola sp.
TTTTTATGAGCTTTTCATGAAATTCGAAACTTTCCTGGTGTTTCTTTCCTGGTGTTTTTTTCCTGGTTCCTGGACACCTAGGGCACTGTCAACCCCTTTGTTGGATAGCTAGTCCAATTGTAAGCATTTTCCAAAAAAAATGACCAGGGTTACCCCTGCCCGCAGACTACAGCCGCAGATCACACATACCAAGCCTCACGTCAGGCCAGAGGCCCTGCTCCACGATTTTACCCTCAAAGACAAGTCTGCACTTGAAAAACTCAACGATGAACTGAGCAAGGTCAATCGTATCGTGTTATTCCTCGGTGACGGCTGTGGCGGTGCAGCAAGTGAAATAATGCGCTTTGCCGAATTGGTTAACGCCCCTTTTGTCACAGGCCCCATGGGCAAGCGCTGGGTTGACGAAACCCATCCGCTATACAAAGGCGTTTTCGGTTTTGCCGGTCACCAAGACGCGCAAGACCTGTTTATAAATGAAGAAGTTGAACTGGTATTAGCGGTGGGAGCTTCATTAAGTGAGTTGGGCACCGGAGGTTGGGCAGATACCCTGCTTAACGAAAGGATGATCCATATCGATTCGTCAGTTGAACACTTTACCCGATCACCTATGGCCAAATTGCACGTTTGTGGTCATTTACGTGCGGTATTTAACAAGTTGATTGAAAATGTACAACAAGCCCGTAACTGGGGTCGCAGATGGCGTGGTCTGGTATTACCAGATAACTCTGCCAGCAATCCGTTTGGGGGCAAGTTCGTTATCGATAGGCTCGATGACACAACATCAAATGCAGTACCACTTAAGCCACAACGGTTATTTACTTACATGGCCAAAAGGTTACCTGCCGGCACCAAAACGTTTTTTGATACCGGCAATTCGTGGGCTTGGGGTATTCATTATTACCAACGCCCAGAATCAGACGGCAGTTATCGTCTAGCCATGGGTTTTGGTGCTATGGGCTGGGCTATCGGTGCGTCAATTGGCTGTGCAATCGCCAATCGCAAACAGCCTACGGTATGTTTTACTGGAGACGGCGCTTATTTAATGAGCGGCCAAGAGATCACCACCGCAGCACAAGAAAAGCTTCCAGTTGTGATGGTCATTCTCAATGACGGGGTATACGGCATGATCATGCATGGCCAACGAATGGCTCAAGCTGAAGAACTCGGTTATGTACTCAATCAAGTCAATTATGCCGATATGGCCAAATCTATGGGCATAGAAGGCATTGTCATCGAAACCGCAGAAGAACTGGAAGCCATTGACTTTGAACGCTTGTTTAAGAAAGATGGTCCAACCCTCATTGATATTCGTATCGACAAGGAAGAGATACCCCCAATGGGATCTAGGATTAAAGACTTGGCTGGCGGTGAGCCTCCTGAGCCCATCAATTAATCCCTAGCTCGATAATAAACTACCCCGCGCAAGCTGCGGGGAATTAACCCTTTAAATCACTCGTTTTTCTGCCGCTACGCGGCATTATATAAAGATGCGCAGCAGATTTATTAAACCGACTATTTTAGCGTAGTTAAAATAACACTTTGATAAAAGGCGATGCTTGATGACACAAGAAAAACAGGTATATCACAGCAAGATCTGGTACGAAGAGGCCGAGGTTGATAACCCGTTTGCAGCCAAGTCACATTATTGCCACGGTTATAACGTAACCACGGATATATTGCCAAAGGCACCATGGATTGACTACCTTTACTTGTTATTTACAGGTCTTCGAGCGTCATCAATGCAAGCCCAGTTATTGGAGAAAATTGCGGTTGCAATCGCCAATCCCGGCATGAGGGATTTAAGTATACGTGCCGCAATGAATGGAGGGGTTGGCGGGTCTACCGCCGCTGCTAGCTTAATAGCAGCTTTAGGCACAGGTGCAGGGCAACTCGGTGGTGCCAGGGAAGTGTATACCTTGGTAGAAAGTTGGCACAAATACCAAACCAACTTCGACTTATGGATCACATTTCTCAAAGACCCCAATAAAAACCGGACCCGCACCGATGTTTGGCCTGAGTATGAACACCCCCCAGGTTTTGACCCCAATGGTGACCAATGTCCGACAACGGTTTTGGATACCTTGTCTGTACTGGCCGCTGTTGAAGCGAATGGCCCTGTGGTCTGGTTGCAGCAACAGCGTCCGGCTCTAGAGCAAGTAATCTCACTGCCACTGTCTTTATCCGCTGTCATTAGCGCTGCGTTTTACCAACTTGGATTTGATGCCAAGCAAAGTGAAATGCTTTATTTGTTATTGAGATTACCTGGTGCAGCCATCCACGCACTAGAGCAGGAAACCTATGGTTGGAAAAAGTTTCCATTTTTTGGCAGTCATACTGAGCTAACTGACGATCCGGGCAATAAAGGCCTGCCCGAAATTGAAGGATACAGCCAATGACCAGCAAAAACCTGTTTGATCATGAAGACAAAATAATCACCAGAATGGGCAAGGGTTTTTTAGGAGAACGCGCCGTATACAGGGGTAAAGACTTACACCATGATTTGAAAGACTGGTCTTGGATGGCACTGTACGTTTACGGTATTACGGGTAAAGTCCCCGAAGAACATCATCTAAAAGTCCTAAATTTCATTTGGCTGAGTACCAGCTACCCAGATAAATCCATTTGGCCAAATCACGTAACAGCATTGGCTGGAACGGCCCGAAGTACCACCTCATTAGCCCTGAGCACAGGTATCTGAGTAAGTGAGGCATCAATTTACGGTATAACCCCTTCCGTCAGGGGGATCGAGTTCTTTATTAAGGCAAGGCTTGCAATGGATGAGGGAATTGAGCTCGAAAGCATCATTGCTGAGGAACTCGTGCTACACAAGACCATTTATGGTTATGGTCGTCCGTTAGCCAGCACCGATGAACGGGTTCCCCACATGTTGAAGTTTGCCCAAGATAACGGTATGAAAGACGGTAAACATTTGAAAATAGCCTTGCAAGCCGCCCGGATCCTTAAAAGAGATAAAGGTTTGAGCATGAACATTGCTGGCCCCAACTGTGCGCTGGCAGCGGATATGGGCTTCACAGTGGAGCAATACCACATGTTTATGACACCTGTTTTCCTTGCTGGTATGACACCTTGTTTGATTGAAGCAAGAGAAAACCCGGCAGGTACTTTCGTACCAATCCGCTGTGACAGAATTGAATATACTGGCGAAAAAGATCGTCGCTGGTAAACCATCCCAAAACCAAAAAAACCGGTAAAAGTGTTATTCAATCACACGTTTGCCGGTTTTTTGTTGTAAGGGCCTTTTAGAAAGTTTTGTTAAAACTCAGATAAACGGCCCTGCCCGCTTGAGGTAAGTCATTGGGAATATTGACGCCTGGGCTTATCGCAGTGGGCCAATCACTCGGATCACGTATATCATCGTCAAACAAATTGCTTGCTTTGAGTTGTAATCCAAAACCTTCAAATATGTTATCGATATTGAGCGAAAATGAAACATTCACATACGAATCCACGGATGGCCTAGTATCAAACTGATTTCGTTCAACTTTATCTACGTATGAAACCTGTGTACTCAAATTGGCCGATTCACTGAATTGCCAAACGACTTGCCCAAATAACGTTTGTTTAGGTGCGCCGTTAAGTTTGTCGTCGGTGCTTTTATCCTTGGTTTTTTGGTAAGCGTAATTAATCAAAAAGCTAAATTCATCACTGGCTTTGTAGCTAAATTCGGCTTCAAGGCCATAACCTTTAACCTTACCACCATTTTGTGCGGTTTGCGTAACCGCAGCGTCATTATCCACTTCGTCAGGCAGAAAACCAATCAATTTATCTATATTAAAATAGTAAACGTTAAGATCAATATGCAACTGTTCAGAGGCTTGGTAATTAAATGCCGTTTCAAGTGTATCGATTGTTTCCGGCTTAACATCAGGATTACCCAGTGAGATAGGGTTGTTTTTCACCTTTTGCTCAAGGAAAGCTGGCGCTCTAAAAGCGCGTCCATAGAGAAACTTGGTACTCAGGTTTCTATTGGTTGCCCAAACCACAGCCAGTCGGGGATTGACCGTAGAACCAAAATCAGAGTATTTGTCATATCGTAGGCCAGCAGTAAGCTCCCAGTCAGGTGCCATCTGATATTCATCCTGAATGATGGCAAAATAGTTATCACGCCCGTCTTCCGGAATAAAAATCGCATCCGTATCAGATACATCGACCATGACACCGCTAAAGTTATTTGAATCCTTAACGCGGTAAATATCTTGTTCTCTGTAACCAACGCCGATAGTGAGTTGATGTTTTTCTAATCCAGAATAAGTAAAAAGAGACTGAACAATGTCATTTGTTTCAAAAAACTCTGGCCGACCAATTAAACCATCCGGCAAAGCGCCAAAAAACGCGCCCTCGGGAAAAATATAGATATCTTTTTCAACCCGTTGATTAGCACGATAATGTGATAACCTCAGGTCTACATTCCAATCTTCACTAATTTCCCGTTGGTACTTGGCCTTAATCAACAGTTTCTCACTGCCCAATTTGCCATCAGGGTCTAAAGCACCGGCAGCGCCTTGACCTGTACCTACATTATCTAGATCTTGAAAACCAATTTTCAGATTAAAATCATGGTAAACCAAATCAAGCCTAACATCGTAACCACGATACCCGACATTTACCCCTCCCGGCGCTCTAGATACCGCAGGTGAAAGTCCAGCCACGTCAAAATTAGTTTGAGCATCCCATTCGATAATCTCATTTTGACCATTCGTGGTATTATACTCTGCCGAAAACGACATCTTTAAATCACCTAACTCAAAAGCTGTTTGGGTCCACACATCCACTGTATCAAAGCTACCAAATTGCGCACCCAATTGAGTGTCATTGATATCACCGACACCCTTGGTGATAATATTGATTACCCCGGCGAATGCATCAGCACCATGCAATGCTGAGCCAGGTCCCCGTATGATTTCAATTCGGGCAATGTTATGAACCGGGAAGCCAGCCCAAACAACGCCCCTGTCACCACGAAACAAGCTACTAATCGGAGAGCCATCAACCAACACCAAGGTTTGGGGATTCAAATTGGAAGTGATGCCGCGCACAATAAACTTCGGTGAATAGATCTCGGAGGAGTGGGCAACATGCAAGCCAGGCACGCGGGTCAATACTTCGCTTAACGTTCTAACCCCCATTTGCTGGATCTGCTTTGCGGTGATAACAGAAGCAACCGATGGGGCTTTAGCTAGTGACTTTTTGGAACCTGTAGACAGGCTGATGAAGTCTTCATCACCATAAAACCCTTCAAATTCTTCTTCGTCATCTTCGTCCTCAAACTCTTCTTCGTCATACTCTTCAGATTCTTCATACGCACTATCTTCACTCAAATCGTTTGTGGTGGCGATAGCCTGTAAAGGAAATATTGATGTTAGTAACAAAGGCCAAATTTTCATTTTTTCACCCATATCTATTAAAAAATTATCAAGGGTAGCGCATTCTAAAATAAACTACCCCGCAGCAAGCTGTCTCGCTTAGGCTCGTCTCCCACTTCGCGGCATGATATAAAGATGCGCAGCAGATTTATTAAAACAACGACTTCGCTTCAATCCCCTATCAATAATCAAGTGTAGTATTTTTACGTGTATCAGCAAGCAGTTTTAAGCAATAAATGCCAAGAATTCATGTAGTTACTATGGCTTAAGGGCGCAGAAAAAATAACCAGACAATTACCGCAGCGTCATCCCACCATCAAGCAACATAGTATCACCTGTTATATATCCAGATTTGTCAGAACAATACCACAACACCGCTTCTGCAATGTCTTCTTTCGTTCCCCAATCACCCATAGGAATGGTCGTATCTATATTAGCTTTCATTGCTGGGTCTATGAAAAGATGATTATTTCCCTCGGTGGGTATCCAGCCGGGACACACAGAATTCACCCGAATACCTTTGTCGACAAACTCTGATGCCGCAACTTTAGTCAATCCCATCAAGGCATGTTTACTGGTGACATAAGCACTAAGCATAATGCCGGCCTCAGTCGCTCTTACGCCATATCTGGAAGAGGTATTGACAATACTCCCCTTTTTTGGTCCGTCATTTTTGATCATGGCCGATATCTGATGTTTCAAGCACAACCACACGCCTTTGAGATTAATATTCATGACGTCATCCCACTCATCTTCTTCCAGTTCGGTTAAGGGTTTAAAAACACCACCGATACCGGCATTATTAAAAGCACAGTCCAAGCGGCCAAAATGCTTTAACGTTTGCTCGACAAACGCTTTAACTTCGCTTTCTTTGGCCACATTACATGCACTGAAAAATACATTTGAATTACCATTTTGTTTGATGAGGTCAACCACCGCTTCACCTTTGGCTTGATCTCTACCAAGCAAAGCAACGTGTGCCCCCTCTTTAGCAAACAATATGGCGGTTTCTTTGCCGATACCAGAAGTAGCTCCGGTGATCATGACTACTTTACCTTTTAGTCTATTCACTTAATCTCCCCAAATAATTCATTTAAAACGATGAGTTTCTAATTTCTTGACCATAAGTAAAGTGTCGTATTTCTCACTTTGCCAGCAAGCGAAACAGTGCTTTTATTGATCAATATCCTACAGTAAATTTACATTATCAGATTTCATCGGCACCTTCACAACAAAAGTCGAGCCAACCCCTATCTCACTGGTCACACTGATATCAGCATCGAGCAACTCACAAAAACGTTTACAAATCGCCAGTCCCAGACCAGTACCTTGGAATTGTCTGCCTTGAGAACCATCAACCTGTTGAAACTCTTCAAATATCCCTTTTACATCCTCGGCTTCGATGCCTATCCCGGTGTCAATAACAGAAAATATAGCCTCATTTCTTTGTAATGTGACATCAAATGTAAGCGTACCCTTAGAGGTAAATTTGTTGGCATTACTGAGCAAATTGACCAAAACCTGTTCCAGCTTTTCCCTATCGACATAAATCTGATGTTCAGTATCTTTCCCCGACAGCACCAGCTTGTTTTGATTTCTGGCAACAATGGGTAAAATAGTCTCTTTCACGTTCATCATAATCGTATTAATAGCTATCGTTTCAGGACTAACATCCATTTTTCCAGCTTCGACCTTGGCAA